>JBCCWM010000040.1:0-17417 GCA_039193505.1 Pseudomonadota bacterium
CGGCCGGCATCGGCGGTGCAGCGGGCGCCTCCACGGGCCGTTTGCCAACCGCCGGCGCGATGGCCGCAAGCGGCATCTCCGCCACTGGCGGCGCATCGGCGGAGGCCTCGCTCGGGTCCGGCGGGCTCTCCGCTAGCGCGTCTGCCACCGGGCCGACCGCAAGCTTCGATCTCGACACACTGTAGGACATCCCAAATGCCCATCGTCATCCACGAACTCGCCGCAACGCTCCGCCCCGAACCGGAGGCGGTGGCCCGCGATGTCCAGCGCCGTCCCGCCACCGCTGCGGGGGCGGCGGAGCGCGCGCTCCGCGATCTCGCGATCGCAAAGGAGAGGGAGGACCGTCTTGCCATCGACTGAAGAGGCAGAGGCCTTCGGCTTCAAGACGGCGCGCGGCACCCTTTTCGTCGGCGGCAGCCCGCGTGGCGACCTCACGGATGCCGTCCTCTCGGTCGAGGCCCGCCTCCCGCTCCACGGCCGCGCCCATGCCGAGCTGCACCTTCTCAACTGGTCCGGCGCAGACCTCGCGTTCCAGGACCTCCGTTTGGGCGAGACTGTGGGCATCGCATTTGGTCCGGAGGAGATCCTCGTGTTCGCAGGCGAGATCACCGGGTTCGAGGAGCGCTATGGCGACGGTGCTCCGGTTCTCGTCCTCCTCCTCGAAGATTTGCTCCACCGGTTGGGTCGGATGCGCCACAACCGCCGCTTCGAGGCGATGACCGCGGGCGACGTTGTCGATGAAGTGATCGGCGAGGCCAACCTTTCGGGGGAGATCGAGCTCGGCACCGCAAACGCGACCTGGCTCCAGATGAACGAGAGCAGCCTGGCCTTCATCATGCGGCTGGCCTCCGCGCAAGGGATCGCGCTGCGTCTCGCCGCGGGACGGGTGCGTGCCAAGGCAGAAGAGCAGGACCCCGACCCCGTGGCACTGAACCCCGATGCCGGGACGGCCAAATCCGTGCGGCTGGTCGCGGATCTCAACCATCAGCCGAGTAGAGTTTCGGTCCAAGGCCATGACCTTGCCGCGGATGAGGGCGCGACGCATGAGGTGTCCGCGCTGACGCCTGCCCCCCGGGGCACCACAGCGGCCGATGAGCTTGCGCGTCTCGGCTGGGACACAGGCTCGGTCCTGCCGCACCCCTTTGCCCGCCGCCAAGCGGAGGCGGAGGCCCGCGCGACAGGTCAGTTCAGCCGAGCCGCTGCGCGCTTTGTCCACGGTGAGATCCTCGCCCGCGGCGACCCTCGGCTCCATGCGGGCGGCGAGGTCACGCTGTCGGGCGTCTCGACCCGTCTGCGCGGAACCTACCGGATTGCCGATTGCACGCATCTCTTCGGCGGGGGCGGCTACGAGACGCGGCTCACCGTGCAAAAGGCGGATCTCGCATGAGCCACGCGCTTGCCGCCATGAGGGAGCTTCACCTCGCCCGCGTCCTCTCGAACGAGGACCCGGAGAACCGCGGGAGGCTTGAGGTCGAGCTGCTGACCACCGGTCTCGTTCTTTGGGCAGCCGTCGTGACGAACGGGGCGGGCTCGGGCTACGGCATCAGTCTTCTGCCGAAAACCGACGAGATCGTTGTTCTCGCCTTCATCGGCCCGGACGAGGATAACGCCTTTGTCCTCGGCGCAGTCTGGTCCGGCGGAGACGCCCAGCCCGAGGACGCGCGACCGGTTGAGGACATTTACGCCATCACGACGCCGAGCGGCTGCAAGATCCTGGTCGACGATTCCGGACCAAAGATCGACATCGAAACCCCGTCCGGCGCGCATCTGACCATAACCGATGACGGCGGCTCCACCATCACGCTCGAGCGCGGCGGCGAGAGCGTCGAGCTCTCCGACGGGACGATCTCCCTCACCTCCTCGTCGAGCGTGTCGATCGAGGCGACACAGGTCTCGATCTCGGCCACTTCGGTCTCCGTCGATGCAGCGGCGTCCACCTTTTCGGGCATGGTCAAGTGCGACTCGCTGACGGCCTCGGCCTCGGTGACCTCCCCGTCCTACACGCCTGGAGCGGGCAACGTATGGTGAGAGAGCGCGGATATTCCCGGTCTCCTCGGAGCCAGCGGTGCGCTGCAGACGTCCAGCACTGGACCGGTGCGCGTGAGACCCATCGCACGCCCCACCTGCGAGAGCAGATCCCATGGCAACGCTGACCCACACAACACCGCCGCGTCTAGATGCGCCTGCCTACGCAGCCGACGATGACGGCACCATGGTCCACCGCTATCTCGGCACCGACTTCGCCGATCAGTTTCTCGCCGAAGCGCGGGCGTTCGATTTGCCGGGCACGGCTGGGCAGAGCTGGCGGCAAACCGATCGCTTTGGAAAGTACGCCCTTGGCCTTCCGACGCTGCGGCTGCCGATCCACCAGGCGTTTCACATGGTGGTCGCAGAAGTCGCGTGCGATGAGCCGGGCCGACCGGCGCTCGACCCGCGTCGCGTCGCCTCAGCGGGCTTTGTGATCCGACGTGGGACACCCGCCGATCCCCTGGTCTGGCTGGTGAAGGACGGCGTCCCGCTCGGCTGGCGCCGCCCGACCGCGCGCGATGCCGATCCGGACGAGCGGCGGCGCCTCGCGAGCGCCGGTCTCATGCGCCCGCGCCCAACCAGGGGGCCGTTCACCGGCGAAGAGACCTACCCACTCCGCCCGCTCCTGGTCGACGGACCCGTGGTCCGGGGCAGCACTGCGCGGAGAAAGCGCACGCTTCTCCATGGGTTTTTGCCGCTGTCGGGCACAGCGCCCGCGCCGCTGGTCGAGACCCCGGCGCCCGACACCATTTCGGGCCGGCTCGTCGAGCATCAGTGGCCCTTCGGCTCCTGGGACGGAACCGAGACCGACACCGATCCGACCACCGACGCGCTCATCTGGACCCAGGCAAACGGCCTCCAGATCCTGGACGGCCGGCCTGAGGCGCCGATGGAGGCGCTGCTCCGGACGCTGGTTGCGCGCTACCAAATTCAGGAGGACCGACCGGAGAACGCGCGCCTCCGCGCGCTCGCCGCCGGTGCTCAACTGCGAACCGGGATCACCGGGCCGGCCCCTGCTGAGCCGGGCGACCTGCCGCTTGCGGGGACCACGGTGCGGATGAGCCTGCTCGCCTGGATCGAGGACAATGTGGAGGGTCTCGTCGCCTGGTTCGGCGCCCGCGACCGCGACGCGGAGGGCGCGACGCCCGCCAAACTGCCGGGTCTCACCGTTGAGGATCTCTACATTGCCGAGGCGCAAGCCCTCAACTGGCGCGAAGCGCTCGTCGCCCGAGGCGATATCGCAGAGCAAGACCTCGCGGCGAGCCTCCCGGTGCCCCGCTTCGGTCAGGGCCCGGACGAGATCTTCTTCGTTCGCCCGTTCCTGCGCTATCTCGACGATTGTGGCTGCGAGCGGGTGGTCTGGGGGCCGGTCTCAAAACCCTTCCGCGTGCTCTCGCCGATGGATCCCGAGGCCTCCGTGCCGCAGGTGATCCAGATGCCGGACCTCGACGATGTCCGGCGCGGCATCGCCAAGGGGGTCACCTTCCTCACGCCGAAATCGCTGATGGATGCCATCGATCGGATCAACCCGGACATGGAGTTCAAGGAGAAGAAGGGCAACGCGTTCTCGGTTTGCCTGTCTTACTCCCTCAGCTTCTCGATCCCGATCATCACGATCTGCGCGATGATCCTGCTGATGATCATCCTCAACCTGTTGAATTTCTTCCTGAAATGGCTGCCCTACGCGTTCCTGCGTCTGTCCCTCAAATGCAAGTGATCCAATGACCCTGCCCGGCCAACGCCTCCTCTCATTCCCGCTCGCCGGTCCAAATGCGGGTCGACGGCCCTGGTCTGAGGGCGTGCAGTCCGTGCGCGAGACGATCTGGAACATCCTCATGACAGAACCGGGAGAGCGGCTGATGCGCCCCGCCTTCGGCGCCGGTCTGCCCGGGTATCTGCACCAGCCGAACACCGAAAGCACACGCCAGATCATCGCCGATGTCGCGCGCGCCGCCGTGGTTCGGAACGAGCCGCGGGTCGAGGTTCTGGATGTCGCTGTCCGCACCGATCCGCGCGATCCGGCGCGGGTCACTTTCGGGTTGGCGTTCCGGCTGAAGGCGACCGGGGCGGAAGACAGGCTCGATCTTTCGCTGACCCTCGCGGGCGGGGCATGAGGGGAGGAGAGAGATGCGGATCCCGGTAACCCAGCTCGACGACCGCAGCTTCGACGATCTCGTCACCGAGGCGCGCGCGCGGATGGCGCGGTTCCTTCCCGACATCGAGGCCGTGCCGGACGGCGATCCGCTCCACGCGATGATCGACCTCTTCGCCTTTATGACCGAGAGCGTGATCTACCGCGCCAACCTCATCCCCGAGCGCCAGCGCCAGGCGTTCCTGAACCTCCTGGGCCTGCCCCTGAGGCCAGCGCGCCCAGCCCGCGGCCTGGTGTCGATCGACGCCCGCCCGCGCCAAAACCAGCTTGAGGTCGCGCCGCTCCTCCGCGCCGAGACCACGCTCACCGGTGCCGGTCAGACGTTCACGACGGAGGGCGAGATCACACCCCTGCCGCTCGCCCTCAAGCTTCTGATCAAGGAACGGATCGAGGCCAACGTTCTCCTTGAGGCCGGCATCACACCGCAGCAGCTCGTCGAACAGTACGGGGGTGCCGTGACCGCCTTTCGGCCGCGGAGCTTTCCCGTGGGCGAGCCGGTCGACCTTGCGACGAGCCTCGACGGCCATCTCTACCTCCTGCTCCACCTCCCAGAGGCGCGCTTTGCCGACCAGGCCGCCGCAGTGCGGGAGGCCGTCGCGGGGCGCACGCTCAACATCGGTCTCGCGCCGATCGCCGACCTGCCAGGCGAGATCGCGGAAGAGGTGTTCCCCCGCCAGCTCCTTTGGGAGATCGCGTTACAAGAGAGCGCGACGGGTCAGCCCCGCTGGCTGCCGCTCGAGGTGCTCGACGACAGCTCCGAGGGCGGGCGCAAGACGGGTGTGGTGCGCCTCCGCCTGCCGCGGAGCGCCGACGCCCTCACCTCGGATTTCGCCGACGATCCGCGAGAGGCGGGCTTCGGGTCCCGCCCGCCGGAGGCTCCCGCGGGCGTCGAGCCTGCGCAAGTCCTGATCTGGATACGTGTCTCCGCCCCAGGTGAGGAGGTCCTGACCCTCGGGCATTGCGACATCAATGCCGTCGCGGTCACCGGCCAAGGGACTGCACGGGCCGTGCCGCTCGGCACGGGAACCGGGCGCCCGAACCAGATCGTGACCCTGCCCCATCAGGACATTGATCCCGCGACGCTGATCCTTGAGGTGGCCGAGGGCGGAGCGTACCGCCCCTGGTCGCGCATCGGCCATTTTGAGGGACGCGGGCCCGAGGACCGGGTCTTCCGCCTCGATCCCCGAACCGGCATCGTCGATTTCGGCGACGGTCTCAGAGGCGCCATGCCGCCTCCTGCCGCGCCGATCCGCGCGGCGACGTACCGCTATGGCGGCGGTCCCGAAGGCAACGCGGCCCCCGGCACGATCCGACGGCTCGAGGCGTCGAGCACGCGCTACACTGTCCGTCAGCCCTGGCCCCTCTCGGGGGGGACGCCCGCCGAGACGATCCCCGAGGCCGAAGCGCGGATCCCAGCCTTCCTCACGCACCGCGCCCGCGCCGTGACCCGCGAGGATTTCGCGACGCTCGCCCGCGACAACCCCGTCACCCGCATTGCCCGTGCGGAGGTCATCCCCGGCATGATCCCGGGCGCGAGCCTTGCCGCCGCACGGTTCGACGTGCCGGGCGCCGTGTCCCTCTTTGTGTTGCCGCCCGCGCCGATGGCCCTCGCCGCGGCGCCGCGTCCGAGTGTCGGACAGCTCCGCGATGTCTACCGCTACATTGACGCCCGAAAGACGCTCGGGACCGAGCACTACGTCCTCTCGCCGCAATACGTGCCGCTGGCGCTCTCTGTCGCCATGACGCCCGTTGATCCACGCACGGAGCTTGCGCTCCGCGAGACTGTGCGGATGGCCCTCCTCGCTTTCCTCTGGGCGCTGCCTCCCGGGGGGCCGGCGGGGACAGGGTGGGCCTTGGGCCGCGCGGTCGACGTCAATGAACTCCGCACCGCCGCGAGCCGAGTTCCGGGCCTTCAGGCCGTGACCGGTCTTGCGCTCTGGCACCGCATGGGCGCGCGGCCTTGGACGCCGCTGCGCAGCACCTCGCTCGAGCTTGCGCGCTATCAGCTGCCGGAGCTGATGGATGTCCACGTGGGCGCAAGCGTCGAGACACCCGGCGTCGTGCGCGCCGAAGACGGCGTCGACACACCGCCGCGCCCCCAACCCGCGCCCGTGGCGCCCGACATCTGCTGAGGGGGCACGAGATGAACCCTCCCCGGCACAGAAAAGAGCGCCTTGGTCCCGAGACCCGGAGCGGTGCGCGACCCTTGACCGGCCGCGCACGCAGTGCCGGCCGAACCGGCCGGCGAGACTGCCCCCCACACCATGACCTCCGTGCGGCGGAGCGGTGGTGGCGCGGCGCAAGCATCAGCCGGATGATCGCCCGCTGCGCCATGGATGTCGCCGGCAGGACCCGAGGCCCGGTCTCAGGGCGGAGGCGCGCATGAACGCAAATGGCGCCGATTTTCTGACGCTTGCCGATCCGGAGGCCTTCGCAACGGCGGAGCCCGGCGCCTTCGCCTGGGACGCAACCCGCGGAGCGCTCAGGCTCGCGACGTCGGACACACCGCGCCTGCCAGCAGAACCGAGGGCGGCAGCTCTTGCCGCCTGGGCCGCCGCGCGCCCGGTCAGCCGGGATGGGTTTGGCCAGATTGCGATCCTGAACGACGCCGCCACGGAGCTGCGCTACACGCTCACCTGGCCACCCGAGAACGCCGCGCCCGTGCGCGTCACGGCCGGGGTGGGCACCGACACGGCCGCGGCGATCCTCGACCCCGTGTCGCCGCCAGAGGGCGCGCGTTTCACCGATGTCCATCTCGGGACGGGCACGCGCCTGGCGCTCGGCTACACAGACGGCGCCTCTCATGGCGTCCTGATCGTGGATCTGGAGCGGCGGTGGCAGCGCCGTGTTGCCCTGCCGATCGCGCCATCGAGAGTGTGGACCGATCCGTCGGATCGCGTGTGGGCGGCGAGCGACACGCATTTGATGCTGGTCCGAGGCAGGCCGCTGCCGCAGCCCTATCGTCCGCGACCCGACCGCTTTGAGCCCGTCGAGATCGAGCCCGATCCGCCGCGCCTCCTCTGGCAGCGGCTTCTGCCCCTCGGCGCGTCGCTTCTCGGCCTCGCGGCGGATGACACCCATCTCTACCTCCTCACCTGGCGCGAGGAGGCAGCGGCGCCCGGCCATGTCCAGACAGTCCTCCGCCGGCGTCTCGACGAGGATCCAGCCGCCGAGACTGAGAGCTTCGATCTGCCCCCTGAGCTGCCCTTTGCGACTGATCTTCGCGGTGTCGAGCCCGGGACCCTGACCTTGATGGTCCCGCTGGACCCGGACGACACCGCGTTTCGCCAGCGCGATCTTCCAGCGATCCGGCTCGAGACCCGCGAGGATGGCGGGCGTGCGGCGGTGGCGCTGCCGCGGCGCTTCCCGCAGCCGGCCCCCGCAGCCGCTCGATTTGCCAATGGACCGGACGGGCGGCCCTGGATCGTGACCGCGGCGGGACCGACCGGCCTCTGGCCGCTCGCGCAAGTGCGTTACCCGGCGGAGACGACGGGGACCCTCGCGCCCCTCGACAGTGGGGCGCCTGGCACGGTCTGGCACAAGATCGTGCTCGACGCCTGCATCCCGCGCGGCACAACCCTGACCGTCGAGGCGCGGGCGCGCGACGATGACGGTCCACTGGACCGGTGGCACCGGCAACCGGCACCCGTTTGGACCGCGCTGCCCTCAGAGCTGCCCTTTCACGCGGGGATCTTTGCGCCCAATCCAGGCACCGAGGGCACGTTCGAGATCCTGCTCCAACGCGACGACGGGGCGGTCCGCCAGATCGCGGGGCGGCGGCTCGAGCTGCGGCTCCGCCTGACGAGCGATGGGCGAGTGAGCCCCGCCATCGCCGCGATGCGCGTGTACCTTCCCCGCCGCTCCTGGCAGGAGCTCTACTTGCCGCGCCACTTTCGCCAACACGGCGCGCAGACCGACCTGCCCGGCCCGGCGAACGGCGCGGATATGCGCGAGCGCGCGCTTGCCGCCTTCGAGGGGATGCTCACGCCCGTTGAGGACCGGATCGCCGCGGCCGAGGCGTGGCTCTCGCCAGAGAGCGCGCCTTCGGACCACCTGAGCCGGCTTGCAGGCCTCGTCGGCGGCAGAGCGGCCGAGCATTGGCCGGAGGATCGGCGGCGGCGCTGGGTGGCCGCGACAGGTGAGATGCAGCGGACCCGCGGCACGCTCGCCGGGCTCTGCCTTGCGCTTGACATCGCGACCGACGGCGCCGTGGCCCGCGGCCATGTCGTCCCGGTCGAGACGTACCGCCTCCGCCGCGCGGTCGCGACGATCCTCGGGATCGATCTCGACGACCGGGACCATCCGCTGACGCTCGGCACGGGCGAAAACGGAAACGCGATTGTTGGGCCGAACCTCCTTCTCTCCGACGAGACGGCGCGGGACTTCCTGGCGCTCTTCGCCCCGGAACTCGCCGAGACGACAGGCGATGCAGCCGCTGTCGCCGCCTTCTTCGACCGCTACGCCCACCGCGTCAGCCTGGTCGTCCACGGCCCCGCGCGCCCGTTCCTTGCCCAGATCGAGGAGACGGCGGAGGCGCAGATCCCCGCGGGCGTCATCTGGCGCACAATCGAGACCGACCGCCCCTTCGTTATGGGCCTCTCCCCCCTCCTAGGGATCGACACGCTTCTGGAGGAGAGCCCGGCCTGGCGCCGTGTGATGCTGGACGACACCTTCCTCGGCCGCGAAGGCCTTTTGAACTCCCCCGCTGCCCTCGCGCCGGAGCTGGTCTCCGGCGCGCCGATCTCAGGAGACGCGACATGAGCGACACTGACGCCGACCTCAAATCGCCGCTTGAGCGGGCGTTTTTTGCACCCGGTATGATGCTCGACGTGGCGACGATCCGGGCCGAGCAGGACTATCACCGCCGCCGCCTCAACCGTCATCGCTACTGGTATGCCGGTACCGGCACCATCGTGGGCCTCGCCGTCAGCCTCCGGGTGGAGCCAGCGCCGAACCCGACTGACAACGCGCCGGTTCAGATTGTCGTCGGACCCGGCGTCGGGATCGACGGGCTCGGGCGGGAAATCCTGCTCTCGACGCCGCATTGCCTCGACCTTCTGGCTTGGATCGGCGCGGATGGCCGGGACGCCGAGGCCCTCGCCGACGGGCTCGACACGGATGCGAACGTTCTTCGCCTCACAGTCTCGGCCCGGCACGAGGACTGCCCGACGGGCCTGCGCCCCGTGCTGGCACGAAAGGTCAACGCCTCCACTTCGCCGGTCGACACACAGATCGTGCGCGATGACACCGCGCTCTCCCTCGCCCCCGGCGCCGCGCCGGAGCGGAGCGAGGCGTTTTGGCCCTGGCCAACACCGCAAGCGCCATCGACCGACCCGCTCGACGAGGCGACGACGGTCGAGACCGACGCGGTCGCGGCCCTTGCGGGCGCAGCGCGGACGCGGGCGGAACTTGCCGCGCGGCTGATCTACGGGCTCGAGGATCACGGCCAAGTGCTCGAGACCGAACATGAGACCGAGGAGCTCGCCGCCATCCCTCTTGCGGAGATCGCGATCGATCTCCGCCCCGACCAAAGCCCGTTCGTCCACCCAGACCACGTCACCGTCAACAATCTCGTCCGGCCGATGGTGGCAACGCCGAGCCAGCTCGACTGGCTCGCCCGCCAGACCGCGTAAGGAGGATCCGATGGCCACCACCCCCGGTTTCGTGCCCCTGAGCTCAGCGCCCGAGGATCCGCGCCGCCGCGCCTCGAGCATCGACCCGCTCCTCTCGCGCACAAACTACTTCGACGGCCGACTTCTGCGCGCCTCAGACCTGATCCGCGATCAACTCTACCTGGATGAGCGACTGAGGGAGGTCGGTCGGGTCATGGGCTCGGGCGTGGTCCAGGGCTTTGAGGTCTCGCTCGGCCTCGACGGGCGGATCACGGTGGGACCGGGTCTCGCCGTCGCCCACTCCGGCCGGGTGCTGGAGCTCTCGCTCGATGACGAGACGACAGCGGGCCGGCTGGAGGTCAATCTCTTCGACATGGCCGAGATCCGGGCGCTGAACCCAGATCTCAGCGACCGGCTGGAAACCGGGCTCTATGTCGTGGCCATCGGACATGCGGTCCGGGGCGAGGGCGTCTCGGAGGTCTTTCCAACGGACCTCGCCGGCGCGCGGGGCTTTCACTTCAACGCCTTCGAGGAGGGGGTCGAGCTGGCGCTCATCCCGCTCGACCGGTCGCTGCCGGCCACAACGCGTCTTGCGCAAAACGGTCAGGTTGTCCGCCGCTCGGCCTATGTAACGGGGCGCGCAGCACTGGTCCGCGACTTGATCGCCAATCCAGGCCAGCCGGCCGAGATCGGCGACGACATGGTCGCGCTCGGCCTTGTGGCGGTAGAGCAGGGCCAGCCGATCTGGCTTGATGAGTGGCTGGTGCGTCGCGTGCACCGCGCACCGACCGCGCCCTACAAATGGCAGCAGGACCTGACCCTCCACTACGAGGCCTTGCTCGCGGATGTGGTGGAGGACCGGGCGCTCACCGGGCGGGCGGGGAGCTTCCGCGCGAGCTCGTTTTTCGAGCTTTTGCCGCCAGCCGGACGGCTGCCGGTCGATGGTGTCGACCCGCAGGCGGGCCTCCAATCCTTCTTCCCCGATCATTTCGAGGTAGAGATCGCGCCGGTGCGCCAGGATGACCTGTCTGTGCTCTTCGAGGAAGCGCAGGGCCTCGACCCGATCGACCTCAGCTCACCGAACGGTGCCTCAATCCTGGTGCTCGCACCGCTTGGCGATGTCGCGTTCGGGCATTTCGCACGTCAGCTCGAGGATCAACCGGCCGCGCTCACCGAGCGGGTCGGCATCCTCAGCCGCGAGGGCGAGCGCGCGCTCGACGCGGCGCGGAGCCTCGGTGCCTCGAGCCAGCAACTGATGCCGGTTGCCGATGCGCTCGACCAGATGGTCGCCTACTTCATCGAAAACGCAGCCGAGCTGCCCGAGCGGTTGCCGAGCCTCGATCCTCTGACGCTCCGCCTTCGGCCCAGCACGGCTGGGGCGGCGCTCGACACGGACGCCGTGGTTTGGGCGGGGATCCACGCTGCCGTGCAGGAGAGCGGCGGGTACTGGTACATGCGCCGCCCGCCGCGAACAGCGGAGACCGGTGTCTCGTCGATTGTGATCGCGCGCGGCTATGCCCCGCCTGACCCCGGCACCGATCCCGCAACGGACACCCAGGAGCTCGAGGACGCGCTGAGCGCCGCTGAAGCAGCGCGCGATGATGCGGAAGCGCAAGTCACGACGCTCGAGACCCAAATCGAGACACTCGAAGAGACCATCGCCGCGGGAAGCGAAGCCGACATCGCGGCCCTCGAAGCGCGCCTCGCGGCGTTGACCGCGCAACTCGCCGCGGCTCAGGCGACTGCGGGCCTTGTGCCGGGGCTCCAGGACGCGCTCGCCGGGGCTCAGGCCGAGATCGCGGAGCTTCGAGCCAGGATCGCGGCACTGGAGGGCCAGCTCGACGACAGTTCGGAGGCCGATGCCCTCCGAGCCCAGATCTCGACGCTCGAAGGGCGGCTCGCGTCCGCGCAGAGCACCATCAGCCGGCTCGAGGGGCAGCTTCGGGGGCGGGAGATCGACCTCGACCGCGTCATCCTCAGCCGCCGCATCGCAACCGACGAGGCGCAGGACCCCGCACTGCGCCTCGCGGACACGCTTCGCGACGAGACCGAGCAGAAAATCCAGCTCATCGACGCCATATCCGTTGTGCCCGATGGCTTTGAGAGCGCTCTCTGGCCGACGCTGCTGGAGCTCGTGCGGGCAGAGACGCTGCGCGACTTCACCGAGACGATGCTGGGGGAAGCGGAGAACGACGACTTCCCGGCATTCGTTTCGGAACTCCTGCCGAGCCTTGGCGTCAGCCCAGGCGCGGCCGGCCTCTGGCGGCGTCAAGGTGCGCCCGGGCGGGACACGCAGTTCGGGACGGACCTGGTCTTTGGTGGTGGGCGCACGCGGATCGTTGACACGTCCCGCTTGGAGATCCGTCCGGTTGAGGAGCTGGTCAGCGCCCGCGACGTCGATGAGCGCACGGTCGAGGCGTTGGCGGAGGCTATGGGCGACGATGAGGAGGCGCTCCGCCTCGTCAATGTCGCCGCGGCACTGGTGCCGGACACCTACGATCCGGTTCTCTGGCAGACGCTCCAACGCGCCATCGGTCGCGACACGCTTCCGGCGATGGTGGAGCTTCTGGAGGAAGGTGCAGCGCGCGGACAGGAGCCTGGGCTCGTCCTCGCCGCCCAATCCACTCAGCTTGGTCTCACCGGGCGCCAACGCACGCTCTGGACCGACATCGCTCTCGGGCGGCCGTAGGCGAGAGGGCAGAGCTATGGATCGCGACCACCCCCGATCACCATCAACCACCGGCCGTGCGGTGGTGAGCGAAAGGAGTGAGCCATGCCCCGTCGCCTTTTGATCGCGGCCACCAGCGGGGACGGTCCGCGCCGCCTCAACCACTTCGCCGGCCGCGCCCTTGGCGAGGCGGAGTTTGCGCTGATGCAGGGCTACGTCGCCGACCGGGTGACACAGCTTCTGACTGGGCATCCACCGGGGATCCTCTGGGGGCTCAGCGTCACGCAGGACGGTGCGGGCGACGCGCTCCGCGTGAGCGTGCAACCGGGTCTCGCGCTCGGGGCCGACGGCCGCGCCATCCGGCTGCACCAACCGCTTGTCGTCGACTGGCCTGCAGTGGTCGAGGCGCACAAGACCCGCACGGCCCCGCCCGGCGCACCCGACACGCCCCTGACGGGCTGGTACCTTCTGACGCTCCGGCGCTCGGTCGCGATCATCGACCCGATCACGGACGCACCGCCCTGCACGCGGACGGAGCTCGACATCCTCCGTGACAGCCGGATTGAGACGCTGGCAACGCTCGACCTGCAACTCGTCTCCGCCGCGGCCGATATCCTTGCGCTTGACACCCTCCGCGCGGTGAACCGCCTCGGGGCGAGTTTCATGAGCACCGCGCCTTTCGACGCGGACACGGGCGCTGTTCCCATCGCCTTTGTCAAACTGGCCAACGATCTGGTCGAGATGGACGACGATGGTCCGGTCATAGACGCAACGGCCGGACGGCTCCTGGCGGTTGAGAACGCGGCGCATCTCGCGCTCCGCCTCCGGTGGGCCGAAGCGGTGGAGCGGCTTGGCCGCGGCGGGCGGCCGGGTCGTCCACTGCCCTCCGAGCCGACGGGCAGCGCGACCTTCGCGCCCCGCGCTTTCACCTCGCGCTCGGGCGAGACACGGCTGAAACCGCTCGCCCAAATGCTTGAGGCGAGCCTCCGTTTCGATCCCGCCGTCCGCCTCTCTCAGCAGATCGGTGTCGACTTTCTGCCCGCCGCGGGCCCGCTGCCCGAAGGTCTTTTGACCCGCATCGCAGGGCGTCCCTTGGGTGAAGGCTGGGCGCTGCCGGAGATCAATTTCGACCCTCTCGATCTACAGATCGAGATGGCGCCGATCCGCAGCAGCCAGGTTGAAGAAGCGCTAGAGCGCGAGATGGCCCGCGGCGTGGTCGACCTGGTCCACACTCAGAACGACCGGATCCGCGTGCTCGTGGCGGTGCCCGACCAGCGCTTCCGTCCGGATTTGATGGATCTGCCGGAGACGGATGCGATCCTTGATGCGGGCGTCTACACGCGGGCGCAGGCGGCGCGTGCGGCCTGGCAAAGCTGGGCCGATCTCTACGATCAGCTCTTCGGCGATCTTGACGAGACTGCGCTGAACCCCGACGGCACCGTGACCGACGAGGCGCGCGCTCTCTTTCGGGCGATCCGGATCCCGGCGCCGCCCCTCGGCATCTTTCCAACCCTCGACGCGCTTGGCGGAGAGGCCGCACTCGCCGCGCGCTCGGCGCTCGGCGTCGGCCGGCCGGTCTCGGCCCCGGCTTCGGGCAGCGCCTTTTTCTCAGGCCTGATCGCCGCTCGCGCCACACGGGCGACTGCCGAGGGCGCGCCCCTGCCCCGCCCCTATGCCGGAGGGCCACCGACACCGCCCGACGACCTCGCCCCCGACCCGATCACGGCGCTGCCGGCACGCGAGGGTCTCTACCGTCGCCGCGCGGATCTTCAGGCCGAAATAGCGCTTCTCGAAGAGGAGCTCGACGCCAACGACCGGCTGATTGCAGATTTCGACGTGTTCATCCGGGCCCAGCGCCAACAGGTCGATTCGATCACCGTCTCTTTCACGGCACTTGCCGGCGGTGTTCCCGGCGACGGCAGCGGCCTGCAGCTCGCCCGCTGGACCCCCTTCACCACGATCGCCGCCGCCGCGGCCGACCCAGGTTGACGGAGCCCGCCCATGTCCGATCTGTTCGCCACCAACACTCTGGCCCTTCAGGCCGACAGCCTGAGCGTCGCCGACCAGAGGCTGTTCTTCACATCCGGCCAGACCATCGACACCGCAGAGTTTCTAATCGATCCGAACATCATCTCGCAATTCACGTTCACTGGATCGGCGAGCTTCTCAGACTCTGTCATCGCTCCGCCCGCTGTGCAGCAAACCAACGTCTTCTCGTCGATCAGCGTCATCGACAGCTACGTTCTGAATGCAATCAGCGGCATCGACAGTCTGAGAGGCATCCTACGGAACCAGAACCCGGCCGAGGAGGACCCGGAGGGCGCCCTCTACGCGGCGCTTGAAAACTACATTGCGACCTACCTGACCGGCGACATCAACGACACGTTCCCAGGTCGTGCGGCCCAGATCACGCGGTACTTTCCAGCGGACGCCAATCCCGCGACGCTCAGCTTCACGCGTCCTGAGTTCACGACGACCGACACCAACCTCGAAGAGCTTTCGAGGTCGATCGAGGACGGCGAGGCGTCGGCGACGGACCTCCACCCGCGCCTCTTCGACATGGGCCGCGTGATGCTCGAGGACAGCCGCACAGCGCAACGCTTGCGCAGCGGCCTCGTCCGGATCCGGAAGGACCGAATCGCGGAGCTTGAGCGGCGACGCCGTGAGCTCGCCACGGTCGAACAAGAGATCGTCACCGCGAGGCGCGAGCTCGACGCGCTGCAGAGCGCCCGCCTTCAGAGCCTCAGCGACGCGCAATCCGTCCAACGCCTCGCCAGCGAAAACTGGGCCGCGACGCAGGATGCCTATGCCGAGCGTCGCGCCGTGCTCGAGAACAATGACGGGCTCTACTATGTGCGGGTTCGTGAGACGCCGCTCAGCCTGCCGCCTCCCGATCCGCTGCCCCTCCGGCCCGATCGCGCGGGCGATCTCGTGCCGGGGTGCAGCGGGCGCAGAGATCAGCGCGTGCCGGAGGAGTTGGAGCCGTTCCTCGAAGCTCTTCTCGAAGTGCCGATCGAGGCCTGGACGGCGCTCCGCGGGCGGGCGGCGGAGCTGCCGGAGCGGCGGCGGATCGACCGTCTCGTCCATGACCGGCGGGCCCGGTTCACAGGCCGACGGAGCGCCCCATCCCCAAGCCTGCAAAGCGCAGGCGCGATCCGGATCGCGCCCCTTAGCCTTCAGATGCAGGCAACGATCGCGGACCTCTCGGTCTTCACGCTTGCGGCACCCGCCTCGCTCATCGCCTACCAGGCGGAGGCGGCGGAAGTGCTGTCCCTCGCCGATCTCCTCTCGGGCCCGGCGGGGCGCCTCCGCAGCGATGCGGAGACGCTGCGCGCGCAACTCGAGCAGGCGCTCGTCTGTGCCCTCGAGCGGCTGGACGCGCTTCCCTCGAGCCTTCGCCTTCTCTGGGCCGAGGCGGCGGAGGTGGACCGGCTGGCGATCGACGACCCGGCGCTCTGGCCCGGGATCGACCGGGTGGACGACGCGCGCTTCAACGATGTCCGGACCCTGTTCGAGCTTGTGGCATGGTGGTTTGCGCGCCTCCACCCCGGGGCGAGCAGCGTCGCTGAGACCGCGATGCGCGCGACCCTTCGCGCCGCGCTGATGCTCGCCGGTGGCGAGGATCCGCAGGACCTCCTCCACGGTGCGGTCGCGGCCCCGCCGGGACGGCTGAAGCCTGGCAAACAAGTGCGCCTCACGCTCAACCGCGCGGCCGTGCCGGGCGCTCTCCTTCAGCTCCTCGACCCAAGCTCCGCCGTGGTCGGCCAGTTGCGGCTCGAGGACGAGGATGGCGAAGGGGCGCGCGCCGTCGTCGTGTCAGTGGACGAGAACGTGCTGCCCGACACCCGCTACACCGTCATCGGCCGCCGCATCGGGCCTGGCTGAGCGTGCCTGCGCGCGCGGCACCGGTTCGTATCGGCCGGCTCGACCTCGATGCGCCCGCGGGCGTGCGGGGTCCGGCCCTCGCCGCGCTCGACCACGCGAGCTGGCCCGAGGCCTCGACCCAGGCCTGGCTCCTGATCCGGCGCCTCGAGGTCGCCGCCAACGCACCTGGCCTCGGACGCGCGGCCGGCGCGGCCGCCGCTCGCGTCGCGGCCGACGCGATCAGCGGCTGGTCCCCCTTCGCCGCCACTGCGGGCGCCGTCCGCTTCACAGACCTCGCGGACCTCTTGGCCTGCCTCAGCCGAGACATGTCTGACGGGCGGGCCCAGGGTCTTTGGTTCTGGGATGGTTGGGAGGGTCCAACGGAACGCGCGCCGGTCACATCGCTCTGGTGCCAAAATATCCTCGAGCTTCCGCGCATCTTCGTGCGGCTCGCGGCATCGGACGATCTCGGCCGGGTCCTCGCCACTCTCTCAATCGAAGAGATCGAGACGATCCGCGGCGCCGTGGCGCGGCACACAGGGTGGCGAGAGCCCGAGAGACGCCAGCCCAGCACCGCGCCCGTCAGCGACGCCGTGCGCGAGCTCCTCCGGGAGCACGCGTTCAGTCACTACCGGCGCGCCCTGGTCGGCGTGCCGCGGAGCGTCACGGCACCCGCCGCGCGCCTTCTGGCCACCGTCGGGCTCTGGCATGTCCGCCCGCATGCGCTGGCCGCACCGTCGCCGTCGGGGGTAGACCTGATCGCTCTCGCCGAAGCGCTTGCAGCCCGCTCCGGCGCAGTAGAGAGCCCCGCTCCGGCCGCGACCGCCGCCGACGCACTCACGGCCGCCCGCGAGGCGACCGCCATCGACCGAGTGTCGGACAGGGTGGAGGAAGACCGGCAGACGCCGGCGCCCGCGCCACCCCTCAAAGATCCCAACACCCAGACCCGCGCGGCTGGGCGCACCCCCGCTGATCGGGAGGAGCCTGCCATGACCGGCGCACCGCCCGCATCGCCCGAGCCTGTCGATCAGCTTCGACCCTCGGATATGGAGCACGTCACAATGGCCGGCGGGGTGTTCTACCTCATCAACGC
>JBCCWM010000041.1:0-17248 GCA_039193505.1 Pseudomonadota bacterium
TGCCATCCTCCTCCGCGACGCAGATCGACATCTCGTTCAGCGCCACATCCAAACCGACCCTAGGCCGTTCTCCTCACGGCATGTGCCCATGAGCCCAAAACCCCGAACCCCGCTCGCCCCAGCAGAGCGGCCGCAGCAAACAAAACCATGTCGGATGCGCGGTTTCAGCCGTCGCAGTGGGCGGCAGCGGCGATGGAGGCCGGGCCCTCGAATGGACCGACGACCTCCGTCACCACTTCTCCGTCGTCAATCCAGGCGGTCACGGCCCGGTCCCAGCGCGCATCGGCAAGTACGACGCGGTCCGGCCCGTCGCTGCAGGACGCAACCGCGGATGTGTTGGTCTCATCGCCGATCCGGTGATTTGTCAGGCCGCTCGTGCGCCCGATCTCCACCAGCGCGCCGTCTCTGAGCGACCAAATGCGCAGCGTCTTGCCGAGATGGGGGGTCTCAACATAGGCAATGTCCGGTCGGCCGTTGCCGTCGAAGTCGCCGACGCCGATGATGGCAAGCCAGCGAAACCTGCGGCCGATCTCAGGGCCCATCGCAAGGGGCTTAAGGTCCGCATCGAAAACAGCGAGGCGGGCGCCCCTTGTCTGGCTCGAGACCACTGTCAGCACTTCGGGGGTGCCGTCCCCCGTCACGTCCGCCCATCTCGGGGCGATGTCCTCGATCACTTGGCTCGCGGGCAGCTCAAGATGGCGGGGGCACTCTGGTTCACCTGGACCTTTGCGCTCCACGAGAAGGCCCGTGCTGTCCGCGAGCTCTCCCATGATGGCGTGACCGTAGCGATCGGTCCGGCCGATCATCTCGACGCGCCACTCTGACGCGCCGGATGTCCAGGTCGTGCCCCGCGTGCTCATGTCCCGCCCCGGCAGGTCGCAGGCGACGGCGCCGCCGGCCAAGGTCATCAGGATCAGGGCTACTCGGATCATGGGGCCACGGTAGGCGGTCTGATCGGCGGAGGCCACACCTGTCGGCGTGCGGATCCGACCTCAGATCCTGATCCGGCGCAAGCGGAGCGCGTTGCCGATGACGGACACGGAGGAGAGGCTCATCGCCGCCGCCGCGATCATCGGCGAGAGGAGGAGCCCGGTCAGCGGATAGAGCACACCGGCCGCAATCGGCACGCCAACCCCGTTGTAGGCGAACGCAAACACCAGGTTCTGGCGGATGTTCTGCACCGTCGCGCGCGCGAGGCGGCGGGCCCTGAGAATGCCTCTCAGATCGCCCTGCACCAACGTGACCGCACCGCTTTCAAGCGCAATGTCCGAGCCGTTGCCCATAGCGATGCCGACATCGGCACGCGCGAGCGCCGGCGCGTCGTTGATCCCGTCTCCCGCCATTGCCACGCGGCGCCCCGAATGCTGGAGGGTGGCAACGAGGCCGTGCTTCTCCTCGGGGTTCAAGCGCGCATGCACCTCGTCGATCTCGAGCGATCGTGCGATCACTGCGGCCGTCGCCGGGCTGTCACCCGTCGCCATGATCAGCGTGAGGCCGTCGCGGCGGAGCGCGTCGAGGGCCGCCCGCGTCGTGGGTTTGATCTCGTCCGCAACGGCGAGGAGGGCGGTCAGGACGTCATCCTCGCACAGTATCATCACTGTCTTGCCCTCGGCCTCGAGCGCGTCGATCTCGGCACGGACGGGCGAGAGGTCGAGCTCGGGCGTCAGCGTGGACGCCCCAAGGGTCACTCTGCGCCCGTCAAGCGTGCCTTGCACGCCGTGCCCCGGAACAGCTTCGAACGCCTCCACCTCTCGGGGCGGCGCATTCTCCTCTTCGGCGGCGTTCAGGATCGCCCGCGCCAGCGGATGCTCCGAGCCCCGCTCGAGCGCGGCTGCGACGGACAGGGCGTGGATGCGCGACGCACCCGCCGCGGGCCGTACGTCCGTGAGGCTCGGGCGTCCCTCGGTCAGTGTGCCGGTCTTGTCGAGGACGAGGGTGTCGACCGCGGCGAGCCGCTCCAGCGCTTCGGCGTCGCGGATCAAGACCCCGGCCTCCGCGCCGCGCCCAAGGGCGACGGTCACGGAGACCGGTGTCGCGAGGCCCAACGCGCAGGGACAGGCGATGATCAGAACGCTGACCGCGACGGCGACGGCATAGCTCAGCGAGGGCGAGGGCCCCAAGACGACCCAAACGCAGAACGCGAGAGCGGCGATCCCGACCACGCCGGGCACGAAATAGCCGGCGACACGGTCGGCAAGGGCCTGGAGGGGCGCGCGGGACCGCTGGGCGGCGGCAACCATGTCGACGATCCGCGCGAGGACGGTGTCGGCGCCGGTCGCCGAGACTTCGATCAGGAGGCTGCCGGTCGTGTTTTGGGTGCCGCCTGTCAAAGGATCGCCGGAGCGTTTGTCGACCGGGGTCGGCTCACCTGTCAGCATGCTCTCGTCGACAGCGCTTTGGCCCTCGAGCACGACTGCGTCGAGGGGAACGGTCTCGCCCGGGCGGACGCGAAGCGCGTCGCCGACGCGGATCTCCTCAAGCGGGACATCCCGCTCGCCATTGCCCTCCACCCGACGCGCGGTCGGGGGGGCGAGCGACATCAGCGCGCGGAGCGCATCCCCAGTCCGCGCCCGCGCCGTCAGCTCCAGCACTTGGCCGACAAGGACCAGCACAAGGATGACACTCGCCGCTTCGAAGTAGAGCGGGGGGCCCTGTGCGCCTTGCATCGACGCGGGGAACACGCCGGGGGCGAGCAACGAGGTCAAACTGAAGAGGTAGGCCGCGCCCGTGCCGATCGCGATCAGCGTCCACATGTTCAGGTTCTGGGTGACAATCGAGGTCCAGCCCCGCTGAAATGCGGGCCAGGCCAGAGCCATCACGGGGGTTGCGAGCATAAACTGCAGCCACCGTGTTGCCGGTGCGCCAAACCACTCGTGCCACGGAAGGCCGAGCATGCCGCCCATCTCCAAGACCAACACAGCGATCGCGAGAGGGATGGCGACCACCAAGCGATGTCGGAGATCGATGAGCTCGGGCGTTGGTCCTGTGGTGAGAGTCGGTCGGGCGGGTTCCAGCGCCATGCCGCAGACCGGGCAATCGCTCGGCCTGTCGCTCTCGACGCCCGGGCACATGGGACATATGTAGAGCGTGCCAGCCGCTGCCGCCACGGGTGTGTGCCAGCGCTCCGGCTCCGCCTCGAAGGTGGTCTGCGAGGCGGGCGAGCAGAAATAGAACCGGGCGCCGGCATGTTTTGAGACATGGAGCGCGCTCGCCCGGTCGACTATGTCTCCGGTGACCGGGTCGGTGGCCTCGAGATAGGCGCGCGGATCGGAGGCAAACCGGTCCCGACATCCCGGGTGGCAGAAGTAGAACGTGCGCCCATCGAACGGATGCCGCGCCGTGTCGGCCCCGGGCGTCACGGTCATGCCGCAGACAGGATCTCGGATCAGCGTCGCCTCGGCCACTGCTGTTTCAGCCATGGTGCTCTCCTCTCGAAGGCGATAGATAAGGGTTCCAGTCACTGGAAGGTCAAGGGGCGCAAGATGACCATCGGCGAAGTTGCAGCGGCGAGCGGGCTGCCCGCGAAAACGATCCGGTACTATGAGGATATCGGGCTCATTCGCCCGGACCGTGGGGCGAACGGCTACCGCGATTTCAGCGAGACGGATGCGCGAAAGCTTGTCTTTCTGGCCCGCGCCCGCTCCCTCGGCTTCTCGACGGAGGATTGCCGCCGGCTGCTCTCGCTCTACGAAGATCGGGGCCGCGCGAGTGCAGACGTCAAACGGCTCGCCCGCGGCCATGTCGCCAGGATCACCGCCAAAATCGAGGAACTCGAGACGATGCGCGCCGCACTCGATGCGCTTGTCGCGCAGTGCCACGGCGATGAGCGGCCCGCCTGTCCGATCCTGGAGGATCTGGCCGGCGCGGACAGGTGAGCCGTCAGCGCGGCTTGCCGGTCGTGCTCCGCACCACAAGTTCCGCCGGCACAAGCGTGGTGGATGTGGGCCGATCCGGTTCGGCCAGCCGCTCGAGCGCGACACGGGCGAGCGTCCTGCCCAGCTGGTAGGGCGACACCGCCATGGTCGAGAGGGGGGGCGTGGCAATGGCCGCGTCCTGAACGTCGTCAAAGCCGATCACCGAAAGGTCTTGGCCCGGCACGAGGCCCAACTGACTGATGGCGGAGCATGCGCCGATTGCCACCATGTCCCCGTTGCACACCACCGCTGTGATTTCGGGATGGGTGCGGTGCAGGGCCATCATCGCCCGCAACCCTGCCATCTTGTCATCGGGCGTGTCCCAGACGATGGGCTCGCCCAACTGGCGCGCTGCCATCGTGGTTCGATATCCCTCGATCCGCTCGGTGCGCACGCCAAATTGGGTCACGCCGCCAAGATAGGCGATGTTGCGATGCCCGAGATCGGCCAGAAAGCCGGTCGCGGCCTCGGTCGCGCGGGCGTTTTCGATGCCCACGTGGTCGAAGCGCCCCTTCCCCGAACGGCGCAGAAAGGTGACCGTCGGCATGCCATGAGCAGCCAGCAGATCATATGTCGCCTCGTCGGTGTCCTGCGCTGGCACCCAGAGGAGGCCCCCGCGCGAGCTCCTGATGAACGCCTCCAGGTTGCGCCGCTGACGCGTGAGGTCGTCGCGGCTGTCGAGGACGGACAGGAGATAGCCTTCGGTTTCCAGGAGGTCGCTGGCGCCGCTGATGACTTCGGCATTGAACGGGTTGGCGATTTTATGGATCGCGAAACCGATCTCCCGGTTCTCGCCTGAGCGCATGGCCGCTGCGCGCCCGTCCCGGACGTAATGGAGCTTCTCCGCAGCCGCCAGCACCCTCTGGCGCGTCGCGTCCGAGATCCGACCGGCACCACGCATCACCTGGCTTGCCGTCGCTGTCGACACTCCAGCGGCCTTTGCCACGGTTTCCAGTTTGGGCTTCTGTCTCATCGCCTCTGCTCGATCGGTATTTCGTTGTATCACCTTCGCACGCTTTCCACTCTGGTCAATTCACGATCCTCGGTCGGCATCGACCGGCCTCATCGAGAAAACTCAAACATTCTGTTGACGGAGGTATAACGATATATCAGGCTTGTGTCATCCACCGCCCGAGTCGGTTCGGGCGATGTGGCGACGAGAGGATCGCACCAAAGCGATCGATAAAGTGGCTCCGAGCTCAACGGCTGGGGGCACAAGGGAGAAAATGCATGTTATCCAAATCCACCCTGACAGGTGCCGTCTCCGGTGTTGCCCTTCTCGCATCTGTCGCCTCGGCGAACGCGGACGTGCTGTTCTGGTCGACCCAGGCAAAGCCCGTCGAGGAAGCGCAGGCCATGCGGGAGCAGGTGCTGGCCAACCATGGCGACAGCGTCGATTACCAACCCAATGATGGCGGCCCCTGGCTGACCCGCCTCAACGCCGAGTTGCAAGCCGGCAGCGGGTCGATCGGCGTTCTCGGCGCGCTCCACGGCGACTTCTCGGCGATGGACGCAGAGAACCTGGTGGACTTGACGGGCGTGGGCGCCGCGGCGTCCGACACGTTCAACAGCCTCGCCATGCTCGGCACCGACGAGATGCAGTACATCCCCTGGATGCAGGCGAGCTACATCATGGCAGCGAGCAAAGAGGCGCTGCCCTACTTGCCCGAAGGCGCGGACATCGACGCGCTCACCTATGATGAGCTGATTGCCTGGGCGACCAACATCAAGGACGCGACCGGCGAGGCGAAGTTCGGCTTTCCTGCGGGACCTAAAGGTCTGAAACACAGGTTCTTCCAGGGCTATCTCTATCCTTCTTTCACCGACGGTGTGGTGCGCACCTTCGCCTCCGACGAAGCTGTGGTGGCGTGGGAAAAGATGCGTGAGCTCTGGGCGGTGACGAACCCGGCCTCCACCAATTTCTCCTTCCTGCAGGAGCAGCTTTTGAGCGGTGATGCCTGGATCGCTTTCGATCACACGTCACGACTCGCGCAGGCCTTCAATGAGCGGCCCGACGATTTTGTCGCCTTCCCGGCGCCGGCGGGTCCGGCGGGACGCGGCTTCATGCCGGTGATCGCGGGCATCGCGATCCCGAAAACGGCGCCTGACATGGAGGCTGCCAAAGAACTCGTGGCCTACATGCTCGAGCCCTCGACCCAGATCGAGACGCTGAAGGCGACGAACTTCTTCCCCGTGGTGGATGTTGAGCTGCCGGCCGATCTGCCGCCATCGGTTCAGGCGGCGGGCGCTGCCATTGCCAAAATGGCGGGCTCGGCGGATGCGAACCCCGGCCTCTTGCCGGCGGGTCTTGGCACCAAGGGCGGCGAGTTCAGCCAGCTCTACACCGAGACGTTCGAGCGGATCGTGCTGGCAGGTCAGGACATTCGCATGGTGCTTGACCAGCACAAGCCCCGCCTTCAGGCGATTATGGACGAGAGCGGCGCACCTTGCTGGGCGCCCGACGCGGCCTCGGACGGCCCATGCCCCGTCCAGTGATCTGATCCCGTCCGGGCCGACCACTGCCCGGACGCCCCCGATCCACTGACACACGCAGATCCAAGGGAGCGGCCAGATGAGCGCGCGATACCTTCCCTATGTCTTGATCCTGCCGGTCACGCTTTTTCTCTGCCTGTTTTTCCTCTATCCCTTCGTTCTGGTCTCGCAGCAGGCCTTCACGACGGGCGAGGGCTTCACGCTCGAGAATTTTCGCGACGTGACCTCGCACTGGAAGTTTCCGATATCGCTCCAGAACACATTGCTTCTAGCCGCAGCCGTTGTCCCGATCCAAGTCGCGCTCGCGCTTTTGATGGCCACCATGGTCAATCGAATGGAGAAGGGCAGGGATCTGATCCTCTACATCTGGACCATTCCCCTCGGCATATCCGACCTCGCTGCGGGGATCATCTGGCTCGCCATCTTCGAGCAGTCCGGGTTCCTCAACTCAATGATGAGCGCGCTCGGCCTCATCGACCGGCCGACGACGCTTCTCAGCTATCAGAGCCCGCTCCTAGTCTTTGTCGCCATCGCACTTGCCGAAATCTGGCGCGCGACGGCCATCATGCTTGTGATCCTCGTTGCCGGGATCGGCCTGATCCCGAAGGAGTATTACGAGGCCGCCGAGGTCTTCGGCGCGTCCCCCTGGCAGCGCTTTCTGCGTGTGACGTTGCCCCTCCTCCGGCCGAGCCTGTCGACGGCGCTCATCCTGCGCGTGATCCTCGCATTCGAGGTCTTTGCAGTGGTCCAGGCGCTCGGCGGGACGCTCTTCCCGGTGCTGATGAGTGAGACCTACAACTACCAGTTCGTGCTTCTCAACGGCGGTGCGGCGGCGGCGATCGCGCTCATCATCCTCGGCATCTCGATCGCCTTCACGCTGGTGATCCTCCGCGCCCTGCGCGTCCCGAAAGGAGCGACGATATGACCGCGATCACAGCTGAAGCCGACGCCACGGCGAGCCCGCGGCGTGCCGGCCGCGTCCTCTACGGCGCGTCGGTGTTCCTCCTCTGCGCCTGGGTCCTGGTGCCGCTCTACTTTCTGCTGATCAACACGCTCAGCTCCCCCGACGCGGTCAACAGCTTCCCGAAATCCTTCGTGCCGGAGTTCGATCTCGGCAGCCTCAGCTTCTTTGCGAACTTCGCGGGTATGCTCTCGGCGCTGCAGAACTCAATCCTGGTCGCGGGACTCACGATGGTGATGTCGATCGCGATCGGGGCGCCTGCGGGCTATGCGCTCTCGCGCTTCGACTTCTGGGGGAAGGAGCTCTTTCGCTTCCTCATCCTCCTCACCCGCGCCTTCCCGTTGCCGCTGCTCGCGCTGCCGCTTGCCGTGATGTTCATCCGAACGGGCCTCGACGACACTGTCTTTGGCCTCGCTCTGGTGCACACGACCCTGGCGCTGCCCTTTGCGGTCCTGATCACCTTTTCCCTCTTCTCGGGCATCCCGATGGAGCTGGAGGAGGCCGCCTGGACGCTCGGCTGCACACGGCTCACGGCCTTCACCAAGGTGGTGCTGCCCCTGATCCTTCCGGGGATCACGGCCTCGGCGATTTTTGCCTTCGTGATCTCCTGGAACGAGGTCTTCGCGGCCGCGGTGCTTACCATCGAGAACCGGACGCTGACGGCGTTCCTCCTTCAAAACCTCGACACCTCGCCCCTGCATCTGAAATTTGCGGGCGGCTTCATCCTCGTCGTGCCGGCGCTGATCTTCATCTTCGCCGTCCGCAAGTACCTCTTCGCGATGTGGGGCATCGCCAACCGATAGGAGACCCGTCATGGCCGAAATTCGGATCCAGAACGTCGCCAAAAGATTCGGGGATTATCAGGCGCTCTCCGACATCAACCTGACCATCGCGGACCAGGAGTTCATGGTCCTGCTCGGCGCCTCGGGCTGCGGAAAGACGACGCTTCTGCGGATTGTCGCAGGGCTCGAGACCCAGACCACGGGCGAGGTCTGGATCGGCGACCGCCGCGTCGACATGCTGCCGCCGAAGGACCGCGGCATTGCGATGGTGTTTCAGAACTACGCCGTCTTCCCGCATCTGACGGTCTTTGAGAACATCGGCTTCGGTCTCAGGATGCAGAAGCTCCCGAATGACGAAGTCACCAGGCGGGTGACGCGCACGGCGGAGCTGATGCACATCGAGCAACTCCTGAAGCGCTATTCCGGGGAGCTCTCGGGCGGTCAGCGACAGCGCGTGGCCGTGGCACGTGCGCTCGCGATGGAGCCCGATGTGATCCTGATGGACGAGCCGCTCTCGAACCTCGACGCGCTCCTCCGCCTCGAGATGCGGGCGGAGCTGAAGGGGGTTCTGGCCGAAAGCAAGACAACCGCCATCTACGTCACCCACGACCAGGTCGAGGCGATGAGCCTCGCCGACAGGATCAGCATTATGCACAAGGGGCGGATCGTGCAGGCGGCGACCCCGGTCGAGGTGTATCGCAACCCGGCGGAGCGCTTTGTGGCAGGCTTCATCGGCAACCCGCCGATGAACTTCATCCCAGCCGAGCAGACCGAACCCGGCAAGTGGAATGTCGCCGGCGAGATCATGTCGGGCCCCGCGGCGGGCCGGGCGCTCGACTTTGCGATCCGGCCCGAGGACCTCTCGCTCGCCGAGACGGGTCTCAAGGCGACGGCGCGGGTGGTGGAGCCGCTCGGCCCCCACCTTCTCGTCACCTGCGATGTCGAGGGGGCGCTCTTTCGCGCCGTCCTCGAGAGCGATCTGACCGTCAAGGCCGGCGATGTCCTGACCCTCGCCCCGAATGCGGACCGCGTCAGATGGTTCGATCCAGACACCACGAAGGCCGTCGCCTGAGGAGGCACCCGATGGGAGACGCACTGCTTGCGCGCGCCAAAGAGATACTCGAGATCAACGACCTCGGCACGTACACCGTGCCAACCCACGGGCTTTATCCCTTTCAGTGGAATTGGGACAGCTGCCTGACCGCCCTCGGCCAGGCTCATTTCGACGAGGCCCGTGCCTGGACTGAGATCGAGACGCTCTTCTCGCACCAGTGGGAGGACGGGATGGTCCCCCATATCGTCTTCCACAAAGAAGATGACGGGTACTTCCCGGGTCCGGATGTCTGGGGCACCGACCGCCCTGTGCCGACCTCCGGCATCACGCAGCCCCCGGTCGCAGGTTTCGCCGTTCTGCGCCTCTTTGAGCGGGCCTCTGACCGGTCTCTCGCTGAGGCCAAGGCGCGCGCGCTCCTGCCGAAGATTCAGGCCTGGCATGAGTGGTTCTATCGGTGCCGAGATCCCGAGGGGACCGGTCTGGTCGCCGTGATCCATCCTTGGGAGACGGGACGCGACAACTCCATCGATTGGGATGAGGCCTTTGCGCGGGTGCCGACGACGGGGGTTCTGCCCTTCACCCGGCGCGACACGATGCACGCCAATCCGGACCATCGCCCGACGCAGGAGCAGTATGAGCGCTACATCTGGCTCGTGCAGCTCTTCCGGAGCCTCAACTG
Organism: Pseudomonadota bacterium; assembly: GCA_039193505.1. Classification (GTDB taxonomy): domain Bacteria; phylum Pseudomonadota; class Alphaproteobacteria; order Rhodobacterales; family Rhodobacteraceae; genus Algicella. The sequence continues at coordinate 9,884 of JBCCWM010000041.1, forward strand.
GAACAACGCGGAGCTCCACGACAACTCCCCCTTCCGCGTTGTCGATCCCGGCTTCAACGCGATCCTCCTCCGGTCGGGCGCGGATCTTGCCGCCCTCGCGGACACGCTCGGCGACCAGGAAGTGGCGGAGCGTGCACGCGCCCGCGTGAGGACCGGGATAGCGGCGATGGAGGATCTCTGGTCTGAGGCCGCCGGCCAGTATCTTTGCCTTGACCGCGCCATCGGGGCGCTGGTCGACAGCAAATCGGTCGGCGGTCTCCTCCCGGTGTTCGCACCGATCCCGCTGGAGCGCGCGCGTGCACTCGCCAAGCGCCTCGATCAGCTCAACCAGGTCAGCACATACTTGGTGCCGAGCCACGACCCGACCGATCCGCGGTTTGACGCGATGCGGTACTGGCGCGGGCCGGCGTGGCTGATCGTGAACTACCTGATGGCGGATGGATTGCGTCTCCAAGCGCTGGACGGGGACGCAGACCGCTTTGTGGAGCACAGCCTCGCGCTGATCGAGAATGGTGGCTTCGCGGAGTACTATGATCCCCAGACCGGCGCACCCTGCGGCGGGCTCTCGTTCACATGGACGGCTGCGATGGTGATTGAGTTCCTCAAGTCGCGCGGCGGCACGGGCTAGCAGTCGGCGATCAGATGTCGAAAAAGATCGTCTCCTGCGGTCCTTGGAGATGGATGTCGAAGCGGTAGCGCCCCGCGGCCTCGGCGGTGGCGAGCAGTGTCTGCACACGGTTCTGGTGTTCGATCCTCGAGAGGATCGGATCCTCGGCGTTGGCGGCAGGCTCATCGGCGAAGTAAATCCGCGTCTGCAGCCCGATGTTGATGCCGCGTGCGACAATCCACACCGAGATGTGCGGGGCCTGGAGCGCACCTGAGTGCGTCGGCACGCGGCCGGGTTTGACGGTCTCGAACACGAACTCGCCCGTCTCCATGTCCCCGGGCGAGCGCCCCCAGCCGCGGAAATTCGGGTCCGGGGTCCCCCGTGTTTCATTGGCCGACGGGAAGAGGCCTGCCGCATCCGCCTGCCAGATCTCGACCAATGCGTCCCTCAGTGCAGTGCCCGTCCCGTCGAAGACGGTGCCCCGCAGCGTGATCTCCTCGCCTTGCACGGGCCCGGTCTTCAGCGAGCTTCCAAGATCGCCGCCATAGATCGTGATGCCGGAAAAATTGGGAGTGCATCCGATGTGAACGTAGGGGCCGGCAGTTTGGCTGGGGCTTTCCTTGAGGTAGTGAAGCGACTGCACCATTCTCACATCCCGTCCGGCCGGTTCTCAAAGAACGATTGGCGCCGCCCCCGGAGGACGATGTCGAACTTGTAGGCGCGTGCGTCCATCGGCACGGTGCGGATCATGTCGAGGGGTGCGGTGAGCGCGCTGATCGCCTCGGGGGAGTTCAGCACACCCACGATCGGGCAGAGCGGGATCAGAGGGTCGCCCTCGAAATACATCTGTGTGATCAGGCGCTGCGCAAAGCCATGCCCGAAGAGCGAAAAGTGGATGTGCGCCGGGCGCCAATCGTTCATTCCGTTGGGCCAGGGGTAGGGGCCGGGTTGGACCGTCCGCAACTCATATCCACCATCGGCATCCGTGATCGTGCGCCCGCACCCGCCGAAGTTTGGGTCCAGCGGTGCAATGTAGCGCTCTTTCTTGTGGCGGTAACGGCCGCCTGCATTGGCCTGCCAGAACTCGACCAGCGCGCCCGGCACCGGGCGGGCCATTTCGTCGAGGACACGTCCATAGACGATGATCCGCGGGCCGATCGCGCTCTCGCCCGGGGCGGCAAAATTGAGCGTCAGATCGTTGTCGAGGGGGCCGATCAGATCATGCCCGAAGATCGGTGATGTCTCCTCTCCGAGTGTCGACGGAAGCGAGAGGAGCGCCGCCCGTGGGCTCCGCTTGACGCTGGTCTTGTAGGACGGGGTCAGTGCATCGGGCTGCCATGTCCGATCGCGTGGGACAAAGCCCCCACCGGGCGTATTGGATGTCATCGGGCCTCCGCTGTCGGCTCGCCTGGCTGGCCGTTCAGCCAAACGTAGTCGCTTCTTTCGGGGGGAGGTAGTGACAAGATGGGGCTCACCCGTCCGGCGAGAGCTCTGCACGCCAGCTCAGCGTCGTCGTGAGGGCGTGCAGGAACGACCGGGCCGAAGAGCTTGCGGAGAGCAGCAGGAATCGCTCCGCCTCGAGCCGCAGTGCAATGGCTGCCATATGCTCGAGCGCGGTCCGCGCGGCCGCGCCCGCCGGAAACATGTCCGGGTCGAGGTCGAGCGGGACGAGCCGCTCAAAGGCCGCCTGGACGCCCGGTCCCGAGACCTCGAGGATCACCCAAGCATGGGTCTGGTCGGTCACGTATCCTTTGCCGTCCAGCGCGGCAGCGACCTCGCTCTCCCGCTCGGGCACGCGGGGAGCAAGGAGGAGGACTTGGTCCGGCGCGCCCCAAAGCGCGCTCCGCTCCCCAGCGGTCGAGACCCTTTGAGGGGCGGGCATCGGAAGGTCCCAGGTCGACAACAGGGCGTCGGCAACTGCGGCTTCGCCCTCTTGAGGGATCGCGACGCAGATGAGTGCCAGGTCGTCGCGTTCTTGAATGTGGATCGCGCCGATGCGGAGGTCGACACCTCCGAGACACGGGGTGGGTTTGAGGGTGATCTCAGCCACGCTGACGCACTCCCTCGGGATCGATGTGGTGGGGCGAGCAGACCTCGACCAGCCGATCCTCGCCGCGGACGGGGCTGTAGGCGCGAACCGTCTCTCCCATCCGCTCCGTCCCCCGCTTGAGAAATCCGAGGCCAATCGAATGGCCAAGCTCAGGCGAATACGCAACCGAGGTCATCCAGCCCTGATCATGGGCCATGTCCGCGGGATCCCCGGGCGCAAGGAAGTGCGCGCCCGCCGTCAGCGTCACCGCCCGACTGACGGGGCGCAGACCAACGAGGGACAGGCCGTCCTCGCGGACCATCTCCTCGCGCTCGGAGAGCTTCGCTCCGATCGCGCTCTTCTTTTTCGACACCATGCCGCCGAGCCCGAGCATCCGCGCCGTCGTCTGCCCGTTGATCTCGTTGCCCGCAGCATGCCCCTTCTCGATCCGAAGGACGCCGAGCGCTTCGGTCCCATAAGGCGCCACCTCGAGGTCCTCTCCGGCGGTCATCAGCGCGCGGATCATGCTGTCGCCGAAGCGGGTCGGCACGGCGATCTCGTAGGCAAGCTCACCCGAGAACGAGATCCGGAAGAGCCTCGCCGGTGTGCCGCCAAAGACCGTGCACTCCGTGCACGCCATGAAGGGAAAGGCCTCGTTTGAGAGATCGCGCGCATCCACCACCCGGGAGAGGAGCGCACGCGACCGAGGTCCCGCCACCGAAAACTGCGCCCAGGCGTCTGTGACCGAGACGAGATGCACGTCGAGATCGGGCCAGAGACACTGCCGCGCGAACTCGAGGTTCTGAAAGACGAGCCCGGCATTCGCCGTTGTCGTCGTCATCACGTAGTGATGCTCCCCAAGCCGCGCCGTCGTCCCGTCATCATAAACGAACCCATCTTCGCGGAGCATCAGCCCGTAGCGGGTCTTGCCGACGGCGAGCTTGAGAAAGGCGTTGGCGTAAACCCGATCGAGGAACTCCGCTGCATCGCGCCCCTTGATGTCGATCTTGCCGAGCGTTGTGACATCGCAGATCCCAACGCCGGAGCGGACAGTCCGCACCTCACGATCCACGCTGTCGCGCCAGCCCGCCTCACCTGGACGCCGGAACCACTGCGCGCGCAGCCAAAGACCTGTCTCGACGAAGTCCGCGCCGTTTTCAGCCGCCCAGTGGTGGCTCGGCGTGAGACGGGTCGGGCGGAACTCCTTGCCGCGGGCGCGCCCGGCGAAGGCGCCGATGGCCACCGGCGTGTATGGGGGCCGGAAGATCGTTGTGCCGGTCTGCTCAATGCTCTGGCCCGCCACTTCGGCGAGGATCGCAAGGCCGAGCACGTTGGAGGTCTTGCCCTGATCGGTCGCCATCCCGAGCGTGGTGTACCGTTTGACATGTTCGACCGCGCGAAACCCCTCCTGATGGGATTGTGCGATGTCCTTGGTCGTCACATCGTTTTGCAGATCGACCCAGGCACGGCCCTGGCCTTTGACATGCCAGAACGCCGTGATCGCCGCGCTCTCATCGCTCGCGCGGGGTGGATCCCCGACGCCTTGGGTCGCGCCGAGCGCCTCGGCGACGGTCGATGCGGCCAGGTGGGCCTCGCGCAGCGTTGCGGCGAGGGTCATGGTGCCGGCGGCGGCCCCGATGACAGAAAGGCCCGGGGGCAGGGCGCCTCCTGGGACGCACGCCGAGAGGTCCTCGCGCCAAACCGGGCGGCCCCGATGGTGGCAGGTGAGATGCACATTGGGCGACCAACCGCCCGAGACGGCAAGACACTCCGCCTTGACCCGTTTGCCCGAGGCAAGGGTGATCTCCCGGAGGCCCTGCCGGCCGCGCGTGGCGACGACCGCGCCGCCCTCGCGCGTGTCGATCGTGGCTGCGACCTCAATGCCGCGTGCCCGCAGATCCGCGGCAGTTCGGAGTCCGTCATCGTTGTTGGTCAGAACTGCCACTCGCCCCGCGGGCGCGACGCCGAAGCGGTTGAGATATGTGCGCACGGCCCCGGCCAGCATAATCCCCGGCCGGTCGTTTTGCGGAAACGCGATTGAACGCTCCGTTGCACCGGCCGCCAGGAGCGCGCGCTTGGCTTGGATTTTCCAGAGGGTCTGGCGCGGGCCGCCGCCGATCGTGCGTTCGAGTGCTCCGTAGGTTCCGTGGTCGTAGACGCCGAACACACTCGTGCGCGGCATCACACGCACCCGCGGCATCTCCGCAAGCAGGCGCGCGGTCTCCGCGGCCCAGGCTGCGCCCGGCTGGTCATCGACCTCGAACTGCTCGGCGTTCAACCGTCCCCCGGGCTGAAAATCCTCGTCGGCGAGAACAACCCGAAGCCCCGCGCGCCCACCGGCGAGCGCGGCGGCGAGGCCCGCGGACCCTGCGCCGATGACCAGGAGATCGCAGTGGAGAAAGCCATGCGCGTAGCTGTCCGGATCAGGCGCCCCGGAAAGCCGGCCAAGCCCAGCGGCGGCCCGAATTGTGGGCTCGTAGATCCGCTCCCAAAACGCCTTCGGCCACATGAAGGTCTTGTAGTAGAACCCCGCAGACAGGAACGGTGCGAGGGCGTCGTTCAGGGCCAGCCAGTCCCAGCCGAGGGTGCCGCGGTGGTTTTGGCTCGTCGCATAGAGCCCGCTTGTCAGCTCGACCTGCGTCGCGCGGGTGTTGGGCTCCCGCGCCGCGCCCTTGCCGAGCTCAACGAGGGCGTTGGGCTCCTCCGCCCCGGCGCTGAAGATCCCGCGCGGCCGGTGGTACTTGAAGGATCGACCGACGAGCCGAATGTCGTTTGCGAGCAGCGCCGAGGCAAGCGTGTCGCCCGGATGGCCCGTCATCCAGCGCTCGTTCCATTGGAACTTCACCGTGCGGCTTCGGTCGATCAGCCCGCCCGCGACCCTCATCGCGACCGTCCTCGCGCGCGCGCCACATCGCGGGCGAGCGCCACATTCGTGATCTCATGGGTCAGCGTGTTCCGAGTGACCACCAACCAGGAGCGGTCGCCCTGCTCGTGATACCAAAGCTCCTGATGCTCGCCGGCCGGGTTGTCGCGGAGGTGGAGATAGTCGTGCATCTCGTCGAGGCTCGTTTCCATGCCATCCGGCCGGTCGATGAGGGCGACATCGCCCTTGTAGACAAACTCGGAGGCGTCGCGGGGCCCGAGAAGGGGGTGATTGATGATCATCAGTGCAGGTTCGCCTGGGCGCCCGCGCCCTTCTCGTCGATCGGCGCGCCGCGGCGGAACCGGTCGAGCCGAAACTGCGTGGCGGTCGGATGCGGCTTGTCCGTTGCGAGAAGGTGCGCCGTGCAAAATCCAGAGGCGGGCGTGGCCTTGAACCCGCCATAGCACCAGCCGCCGTTGAAATAGAGCCCGTAGATATGTGTCCGATCGATGAAGGGCGAGCCGTCCATCGACATGTCCATCACGCCGCCCCACATCCGGAGAAGCCGAGCGCGCCCGATCATCGGCATGATGGCCATACCGCCCTCGCACACATCCTGGACCACGGGCAGGTTCCCCCGCTGCGCGTAGGTGTTGTACCCGTCGATGTCGCCGCCGAAGACCAGACCGCCTTTGTCGGATTGGCTGACATAGAAGTGCCCGGCGCCGAAGGTGATCACACCCGGGATGATCGGCTTCAGTCCCTCCGAGACAAAGGCTTGTAGGACGTGGCTCTCAATCGGGAGGCGCATGCCCGCGAGCGCCATCACGCGCGAGGACGATCCGGCGGCGCAGACCACAACTTTGTCGGCTTCGATCGCCCCGCGGCTGGTCTCAACGCCTTTGAGTGTGCCGCTCTCGATCCGAAACCCGGTCACTTCGCAGTTCTGAAGAATGTCGACGCCGCGGCTGTCTGCGCCGCGTGCGTATCCCCAGGCCACGGCGTCGTGGCGGACCGAGCCGCCCCGCGGCTGCCAGAGGGCGCCCTGGATCGGGAACCGCGCGTTCTCGTAGTCGAGAAACGGGCACATCTTTCGCAGCTCGCCCTGGTCGAGCAGGACCGCGTCCGCACCGGAGAGGATCATGGCATTGCCGCGCCTGACATATGCATCGCGCTGCGGGTCGCTGTGGAACAGGTTGAGGATCCCGCGCTGGCTGACCATGGCGTTGTAGTTGAAGTCCTGCTCCAACCCCTCCCAAAGCTGCAGGGAAAACTCGTAGAACGGCTGGTTTCCCTCGAGGAGGTAGTTGGAGCGGATGATCGTTGTGTTCCGCCCAATGTTGCCGGAGCCGAGCCAACCCTTCTCCAGCACGGCGACATCGGTCTCGCCGAACTCCTTGGCGAGGTAATAGGCGGTGGCGAGCCCGTGCCCGCCGCCGCCCACGATCAGCACCTTGTAGCGTGGCTTCGGCTCGGGCTCGCGCCACATCGGCGTCCACCCCCGGTTCCCGGTCAGCCCTTCCCTCAGGATCTTGAGTGCTGAGAAGCGCATTGCATCTCCAAAGACGTTCGCGACAGGTCACGGTACCCGAACACGACACCGGCGGAAAAGACAGGATCGGGACACAAGTCTCGTACGCGCAGACTCAAGTGGCGCACATCCGTACTGGTGCTGGGTCGGCATGCTGCTCCTTTCGCACTGACCGCGGACCGAAGCATGTACCTCAAGGACCTCAACCGAAGGCCGCGACGGTAGAAAGAAGGACGGGCAGCAAGCAAACCAACTGCACCGCTCCGGCAGATCAATCAGCCCGCGCAAAGACGCGTGACTGCGACGCCCTCGCTACCGAAGTCCGGAGCCGGGCA
>JBCCWM010000042.1:0-17018 GCA_039193505.1 Pseudomonadota bacterium
CCGGCCCTCGGCCCAAACATAGACCACGTCGTAAGTGCCGGCCTCTGCCGGCAGGGCGAGATCGACGGGGTTGCCCCAGGCGGTCGCCGCGTATGTCAGCATCTCGTCGCTGTTTGGCGCGCGCACTTCGATGCGGTCGCCCCCCTCACCTGGTCCGTCCCATGCGACGGGCACTTTGGCGCCCGCCTCGAGAGCCTCGGGCAGCGAAAGGGATGCCTCAGGCAACCGCTCGGCGAGCGCGACGACGATCTGCGTTGGTCCCCCTTGGCGGACCTCGAAGCGCGCCTCGGCGAACGCCTCGTCGCTCGGGCGGAGCACGGTCGCACCATACGTGCCAGGATCGAGCTCCAGTGTCAGGCGGGGGATCGCGTGTGTCTCGTCCGACGGGTTGTTCGCTGGAGCGACACTCCACACCAGAGGCTCGCGAACCTCCGGCCCACCTTCGCCGTTTGTTGCGACGAAGGTCACTGAGATGGGTGTCGGCGCCGGCTCGGGTTCCGCCACGACCGTGGCCGATATCGCCGTTGCCAGCTCATCCGCGCTGGCCGCGGTGTGAAAGCTGCCGCCGGTGGCCTCGGCGAGGCACTGCAACTCGGCGCGCGCGTCGTCGTCGGTGATGTCGAAGCCGATCACATGGGCCGTGAAATCGACGCCCGTCTCCTCCAACTGACGCCCGACGGCGCAAGGGTCGAGGTCGCAGGTCTCCCGCCCGTCGGAGACCAGGATCACCGTTGCCGCCTCCTCTGTCGCGCGCAGGGCCTCCGCCGCGGTGATCACGGCCGCGGAAAGCGGCGTCTTGCCCTTCGGATTGATCCCGTTGACCGCGCCCATAATGGCGTCGCGCGTGCCGGAACCCGGAGCGACCAGCGTCTCTATGTCGGTGCAGTCTCCCCTCCTGTTGTGCCCGTAGGCGACGAGGCCAAGCGCCTGCTCGCTCGGCAAGGTGTCGAGCAGGGTTCCGACGACGCGCTGCGCGATCGTGATCTTCGCTTCGCCGTCGATCTGCCCCCACATGCTGCCGCTCGCATCGAGGACCAGGATGGTGTTGGGCTGGTCATCGGCGCGCAGTGTGAGGGGAATGGCCGCGAAGAGCCCAAGAGCACATAGTAAAACCCGCATGTTCGATCCTTTCCGCTGCGCCATTACTCGGTAGGCGGGTGGGCGGCGCGAAACAACACTGCGAATTGCCCCAGGGTCAAACGCGCGGAATGAGACCTCCGCGCGTGTCCGGCGGGGCCGCTTTTGAACTGGGATTGACAGTCCCGGGCAGCGCATTCCAGGAAGAGCCCGAGGCGATCGCAAAAGGGCAGATACCTTGCAAGGTTTTCCGGTGGCACGGCCCGGACAGCGCGTCGGGCTGCTCGGTGGATCGTTCGACCCGGCCCATGAGGGCCATGCCCACATATCGCGCCTCGCGCTCCGCCGGTTTGGGCTCGACTGGGTGTGGTGGCTGGTCTCACCGGGAAACCCGCTGAAACCCCATCCTCCGGCCGAAATGGCGGACCGGATTGCGGTTGCCCGGAGCGTGATGCGCCATCCCCGGGTTCATGTGACCGACATTGAGGCCCATCTCGGCACACGCTTCACCGCGGCCACCGTGGCAGCACTCGAGCGCAGCCATCCCGGGGTGCGCTTCGTGTGGCTGATGGGCGCCGACAACCTCGGAACGCTGCACCACTGGGATCGGTGGCGCACAATCCTCGAGACGGTTCCCGTAGGCGTCCTGGCGAGACCGGACCATCAGCTCCGTGCGGGGCATTCACTGGCCGCCCGCGCCTACGCCACGCGTCGTCTCCCGGAGCGCGCTGCGCGGCTGCTGCCGATGGCGGTCTGTCCGGCCTGGTGCCTCGTTGTCGGGCCCCTCGTGGAGGCCTCGTCATCGGAGCTGCGCCGGTCCGGGGCGTGGCCTCGGCGCCGCGGATTGCAACAATTTGAAACGCCCGAGGGTTGACCAGGCGTTGCCTCCGCCATGACAGTGCACCTTGTTGTGACGCGAATGGTGGAGCCGTCGCCGTGCCGCCCAAGCCCAGAGCTTTCGGTCGAAATTTGGCGTCGACACGGATGTGTCGTTGAAGCGCCGGGACATACTTGGTGGGCTTGCAGCGCTTCTTCCGGCGCAGGCGCTGGCTGTTGATGGTGCCCTCCGGCCAAAGCTGCGGCAAAACACGACGCTGCGCGCTCCCTCTGCACTGGTTGCACTCGACCCGCGGCTGGCAAATCTCACGGGGTTTGCCCTGCGCGATCTGTCGACGGGCCGCATTCTCGAGGAACATCAGCCGAGGCTGAGCCTGCCGCCCGCGTCGGTGACGAAGGCCGTCACCGCCCTTTATGCCATCGATGCTCTCGGTCTCGGCTACCGCTTCCCGACCGATGTCGCCGTCACGGGGCGCGTCACGGGCGGCACGCTCGAGGGCGATCTCTACCTCATTGGCGGCGGCGACCCGACGCTTGACAGCGACCGTTTGGCGCAGTTGGCCCGCGCAGTTGCGGCGGCTGGCATCAGACAGGTGCGCGGACGCACCTACGCCGTCGGCACGACGCTGCCTTACTTCCGCAACATCGACCCCGGCCAGCCGGAGCATGTCGGCTACAACCCGGCGATCTCCGGGCTCAACTTGAACTTCAACAGGGTCCATTTTCGATGGACCCGTCGCGGCACGGGATATGACACGGAGCTCGTGGCCGCGGGGCAGAAGCACATGCCGGCGGTTGCTGGCATAGACATCGCACTCGCCAACCGAAAGGCGCCCGTGTTCCAATTCCGGGACGCCGACGGACGTGACAGCTGGTCGGTGGCAGCCGGCGCCCTCGGCGCCCGCGGGGCGCGTTGGCTGCCGGTTCGCCAACCGACGCTCTACGCCGCGGAGGTGTTTCGAACTCTGGCCTCGGCCGCAGGCGTTGCGATGCCGGCCTTCACCGAGGCGCGCGTCGCGCCAGAGGACGGGCGGCTTGCGCGGGTTGAGAGCTCCGACTGCGCGCGCCTCCTGCGGACCATGCTGAAATACTCCACCAATCTCACCGCGGAGGTGGTTGGATTGCGGGCATCGCAAGCGCGCGGGCAGGTTCCCAACAGCCTTGGTGCGTCAGGCGAGGAGATGACCCGCTGGCTCCGGACCCGTTACGGGCTCAGCAAAGCGCGGTTTGTCAACCATTCGGGCCTCAGCGATCAGACCCGCATGACCGTGGAGGAGATGGTGCAGCTCCTCGACATCGCAGCCGCAACGACACCGCTCCAGCGCCTTATGCGCGCACATCCGCTGTCGCGCGCCGAAGGCACGAAGACGCCGCTCCCCGGCGTGGAGATTCGCGCCAAGACAGGCACGCTCTACTTCACGCGGACGCTTGCGGGGTACATTGAGGGGCGCGGACGTCGGCTCGCTTTCGCGATCTTTGCGGCCGATCTGAACGCACGTGCGGGGTTTCGCGCCAACAGCGCGAAGATCCCCAACGGGTCAGGCGGCTGGCGGGCCGCGGCGCTCAAACAGGAGCGCGCGCTGCTCCGCCACTTTGCGAACGTTCATCTCTAGCCCGATTGGGGTGCTGAAAGGGCGTTCTCGGATCTCAAAGCACTGTGTCTGGCAGATGGGCAAACCGGGCCCGAGCGCCCCGCTCGATCGCTGCAGCGTGCAGGCGGTCGATCTCGAGCTCATGGCGCACTTCCTCAAGGAGCCGGAGCTCCTCCGCCGCGGCCTTGCCGTCGGCGGCGACCACGTCGCAGGCCAGCGCGTACGCCGTTTCATAGACCGTTATGGGCAGTGCGTCGCGGACCAGACCGAAGAGCGCGTCGAGGCCGTCCTCGACTTCCAGGAGGTCAAAAACAGTGCGGGACACGGCGGAGATCCGTTCCCGATCGTAGGTCTCGAAAATCGGCAGACTGTCGACGATCCGCATGATTGACAGAAGCTCCGGTGTTGTGACGGTCTCATCCGACGCGGACGCGGTGATCATGACCGCAACCAAGGCGTCCTGGGGGCTCATCGGGGGGACTGGCTTATCGCGCTCGGACATCGGCTCTTCCTGAGGTTGCGGGATTCGATCTATACCTGAGCGCGGGCATCCGCATCAAAAAAGGGGAGTGGGGCGCATGATGACGCGGCTGTTGCTGTTGCCGCTGCTGCTGCTGGTTCTGGCGGGAGCGGCGGTGGCGGAAGAAGTGTGGGAGCGTTTGGCCAACACGCTCTCGGTTGACCGCGCGCTCACTGCGCTCGAAGCCGCGTGTCCAGCGGACCTTCTGTCCGCATCGATCGGTCTGCCGGACGGGGTGGCGCAGCATGGCGTCTGGTCGTGCGGTCCGGACGGTGCGGCATGCCTCGAGTTTTGCAAGGCGGGCGATCCGTCGGCTTGTTTCGATCTCGGCCGCGTCTATCAGACCGAGGCGCCTCAGTTCGAGGCATCGAAAACCGCCACCGAGCGTCTGTTTGCGCAGGCCTGTGCACATGGCAGTCCGTTGGCTTGCACAAACCGAGCCGCGGCGATCCTGCGCCAGCGGCCGGGCGATCCTTTCGCGATGGAGGCTCCGGAGGTCGCGGCCACATGCGCAAGGCGGAGTTTCGAGATGACCTGCGAGCGCGAGAGCGCCTGGGGCTGCACGATGCTGGGGTCACTGCTGGGCGACGGACGGGGAGGTCCCGAGGATCGCGATGGCGCTGCGGTCGCCCTGCGGGCTGCCTGCCGGATTGAGGGGCCCGGGTCTGCAGCGTGCGACGGCGCCCAGTCCGTGGCCGCGCGGCTTGATCTTGGGGGACTTCTGGACTAACAGCCAGTCGTTTTTTGGAGAGTGTTGATGCCCACGATCCGCGACGCCGCCCTGACGTCCAAGGCATGGCCTTTTGTCGAGGCTCGACGGCTTGCCAAGCGCTATGAGAAGGCTCCGCCGGCCAAAGGCTATGTCCTTTTCGAGACGGGCTACGGTCCCTCTGGCCTGCCCCATATCGGGACGTTCGGCGAGGTTGCGCGGACGACAATGGTCCGCCGCGCCTTCGAGGTCATCTCGGACATTCCGACAAAGCTACTCTGCTTTTCCGACGACCTCGACGGCATGCGGAAAGTGCCCGACACCGTGCCGGACCCCGAAGCGCTGGCCGAGCATCTGCAAAAACCGCTGACCTCGGTCCCCGATCCCTTCGGCACGCATGAGAGCTTCGGGCATCACAACAACGCCCGTCTTCGCGCTTTTCTCGACAGCTATGGGTTCGAGTACGAGTTTGCGAGCGCGACCGAGTACTATCGCTCGGGCCGGATGGACGCTGTCCTCCTCCGCGCGGCGGAGCGCTACGACGAGATCATGAAGATCATGCTTGCGTCCCTCCGGGAGGAGCGGCAGGCGACGTATTCCTGTTTTCTGCCGATATCGCCAACGACGGGGCGCGTGCTCTACGTGCCGATGAAGGAGGTGACAAAGGACGGGCAGATCACGTTTGAGGATGAGGACGGCACGGACCTCACGCTGCCGGTGACCGGAGGCAACGTCAAATTCCAGTGGAAGCCTGACTTCGGCGCGCGATGGGCGGCCCTCGACGTCGATTTCGAGATGTACGGGAAGGAACACGCGACGAACGAGAAGATCTATGACGGGATCTGTCGCGTGCTCGGGGGTCGGGCACCCGAACACTTCACCTTTGAGCTCTTCCTCGACGAGGAGGGACAGAAGATCTCGAAGTCGAAGGGCAACGGGATCTCGATGGACGAATGGCTCGCCTATGCGAGCCCTGAGAGCCTGCAGCTCTTTATGTATCAAAAGCCCAAGACCGCGAAACGGCTCCACTTCGACGTGATCCCGAAGATGGTCGACGAGTATCACCAGCACCTCCGGGCCTATGGCGAGCAAGACGAGGCGGCGCGGCTCACCAACCCGTCGTTCCATATTCACGGGCACAACGTGCCGCTCTCCGACATGGAGGTGTCTTTCGCGATGCTCCTGAACCTCGCCTCAGCCGCCGGCGCGGAGACGAAGGACGTCCTTTGGGGCTTTATCCGGAAGTATGCCGATGTGGCGCCCGAGACCCATCCGGGCCTCGATGCTGCGGTGGGGCGCGCGCTGCGGTACTACCAGGACCGCGTGAAGCCCGCGAAGGTCTACCGGCCACCGACCAAGCTGGAGGCGGACGCGCTGTCGGATCTCGCAGCGCGACTGCGTGCCTGGGACGGTGAGACCGACGCCGAGACGCTGCAAACGCTGATCTTCAGTGTCGGCAAGGATCACGGCTTTGAGCCCCTCCGCCTGTGGTTTCAGGCGATCTACGAAGTTCTGATCGGCGCGAGCCAGGGTCCCCGCTTCGGCGTTTTCGTGGCCATTTACGGCACGACCGAGACGGCAGATTTGATCGAGACGGCGCTTGCACGGTCCTCCGACGCGGCCTGAACGCACGCGTGTGCCACTTTTGATCGCCAGATCCGAACAATGCGCTACGTTTTGGATTTCGAAACCGTAGAACGCAGGAGTTTGGGGCTCCTGCCACATGGGAGGACCTGAACAATGGCACGAATAGTTCGATACGGCGTCGCGGCAGCGCTCGGACTGCTCATCGCTGCCCCGACGCTCGCTGCGGACCGGTGGACGATCTCTGGGGACGAGTCGAAGATTTCCTATGGATCCATAAAAAAAGAGCTCATCGGCGAGGTGAACCATTTCGGCAGTCTCTCCGGTGGTGTCGATGCTGACGGCATGGTCGCGATCGACATCGATCTTCTCAGCGTCGAGACCTGGGTCGACATCCGGAACGAGCGGATGCGCGACATCGTCTTTGCAGCGAGCCCGAAGGCCGCACTGACAGCCGAAATCGACCTTGATGCGATCGAGGCGCTTGGCACGGGAGAGACGACAGTCCTCGATGTCGGCGGCACGCTCGCCTTTGCGGGCGAAGAACTCGACATCTACACTGAGATGTTTGTGGCCCGTCTCTCCGACACGCGCGCACTCGTCACCACGGACGAGATGATCATGGTCTCGACCGAGGAGCTTGGGATCGATGCCGCCATCGACGAGCTGATGTCGCTCGCCGACTTGCCGAGCATCACTCGCGCCGCGCCGGTCACCGTCCGTCTGGTGTTCGAGCTGACCGGCGAGGGCGCGTGAGATCCGGCAGGCGCCGGCCGGCGTAACACGTTAGAACCAACAGGAGAGGCCGATGATCAAAGCCATCGTTTTTGCAGCGCTCTTTACCACCGCCGTCGGCACGCAAGCCGTTGCCCAAAGCGCGGAGAGCGGCATCCAGAAGGTGATCTCGGACCAGATCACGGCCTTTCTTGCCGACGACTTTGCAACTGCCTTCACCTTTGCGTCGCCCAACATCAAGCGCATGTTCGGGACGCCCGACAATTTCGGCCGCATGGTTCGCCAGGGATACCCGATGGTCCACCGCCCGTCGGAGGTGGAGTTTGCGGGGCTTGCGGAGCGGAACGGGCGCATGGTGCAGACCGTTATCTTGACGGACGGGAGCGGCACGCTCCACTTCCTCGATTACGAGATGGTCGAGACCGATGCGGGGTGGCAGATCAACGGAGTTTGGCTGCGCCGGCCGCCGTCCCTCGGCGCTTGAGCTGAACGCCACGTTCACGTTCGATTAACCACAACGAGGTACCCGTCTCATCCGCTCGCCCACGAGCGATTTTTCATGACGAGACAGGGCCTCTGCGTTCCCCGGTGTTTTCCGGGATGGTACCCCTTTCCGGGCGCGGGGCCGGAAGGGATTGTGCGATGAACAAGGCGATCACCGACGGGCTGGACCTGATGCCACCCGCCTTCATTGATGGGTTGGACGCCTGGTCGAGCGGCGACGGCACGCCGGGCTCCACCACGTACGACACTGACCCCGACGGGACCCTTGTCGCGAGCGACCCGGACTTTGGTCCGGCGCTCGAACTTCGGATCAACGATCCCGTGCAGCAGGTCCGCTACACCGGCGAGACGCCGATCCTGCCCGGGTGCTACCTGGAGATCTCGGCCCGGGTGAAGCTGATCTCCGGCTCGAACGTGACCGCACGGGTTGCGGCCTTCGCCGGCGACACCAACGGCGATCCGGTCTCCGTCGACACGCAGGGGCCGCTGATCTCGATCGCGCAGTCCGGCCTTGTCTACACCGTGCGCGCGATCGTGGGATCCGGCCAGCGGACAGGCGTCGACATGTCGTGGGGGCGCACGCCGGTCTTCGGGCATTTCGGTCTCGATTTCCAGGGCGATGCGGGATCTGTCGTGGTGATCGACGACATTGAGATCGTGGATGCGACCGAGGTCTTTCATCGCAAGTTGATGGACTGGATCGATGTGCGCGACTACGGCGCCGTCGGCGACGGCGTCACCAACGACCAGCAAGCCTTTGTCGCCGCCGATGCGGCCGCCGCTGGGCGCGACGTGCTGGTGCCCGAGGGCACGTATCTCATACAGAACACAGTCACGCTGCTGGCGCGCTACCGCTTTGAGGGCACCATCGTCCAGCCACTCGAGAACCGCTTCGTTCTCCGCGGCAACTTCGATTACCCGAGTTACGTCGATGCGTTCGGCGACGAGACGCTCGCCCTCAAGAAAGCGCTCCAAGCCCTCTTCGGTCTCTCCGACCATGAGAGCCTCGATCTCAAGGGGCGACGGATCCAACTGGATGAGCCGATCGACATCCGTGCGCTCAACCCCACGCTCAACAACATCGGAGAGCGTCGGGCCATTCGAAACGGCCAGCTTGAGGCGACCGACAGCCCGGGCTGGGACACGACGGTCGTCACCTCGACGGCCTCCTATGCCGGGGACAACAGCGACGTTCTGACCAACGTCACCAATGTCGCCGCGATTGAGGTCGGCTCGCTGGTCACGGGCTTCGGCGTTGGGCGTGAGATCTATGTGAGCGCGGTTGATGTCGATGCGGAGACTGTGACGCTGTCCGACAGTGCGGGCAAAGCGCAGGCCTCGCAAACCTACACGTTCACGCGCTGGCGCTACATGCTCGACTTTTCGGGCATGCCGCGGATCAACCGGTTTCAGGTCGACGACATAGAGTTCCGATGCCTCGGCTATGCCAACGGCATTCTCCTGCCGCAGGAGGGCATCGCCTGGTCGATCCGCGACTGCTGGTTCACCCGCCCGCGGGAGCGTGCGATCACCTCCGCCGGACGGGCGTGCCAGGGGATCTCGATCGACCGGAACCAGTTCTCGGCGCCCGACTCGACCACGCCCGTGGAGCAGCGCACCTCGATCTGCTTCAACATCAACGCCAATGACGCAAAGATCCGCAACAACCGCATGCAGGAGTTTCGGACCTTCGCTGTGATCAGCGGCGGGGGGCACATCCTCGTCGGCAATCACATGTGGAACCTCGACACCGAGGCCGACACGATCGGAACCGCCGGCATCGTGCTGACGAACCTGACGCCGAAGACCACGATCACCGGCAACTACATCGACACGATGACGATCGAGCACAGCCCCGAGCATCTGACCAACACAGAGGCGCGCAACAATTTCGAGGAGATGGGCGCCCTGACGATCACGGGCAACATCTTCACGGCTCAACTCGTCGATCCGGCGTTCACCTACATCATCCTGCGCCCCTCCGGCACGGGCTACCGGGTCCGGGGGCTCACGATCACCGGAAACACGTTCGAGCAGTTCAACCAGGGCAACATCACCCGGGTCGACAAGGTCGACACCACGATCGCCGACATCGACCACACGCTTACCAAGGAGCTGGCGTTCCACTCGAACACTTACAACAAGGTCACTGTGGCGACGTCGAACCCGGCCTTCATCAGCTACACTGAGGAGGACCCCAACGCGATCTGGGATTTCGGGACCCAGGACAAGCTGCCGTTCAACGGTCATGCCCTCTCAGTGCAGAGCGCCGTGCCCCACGGGCCGGTCCTCGATGCGAGTGAAGAGATCGTCTACGAGCAGCCTTGGGCGGAGGCCAGCGCCGGTCCCAACTTCCAGAAAGTGCGCCTCAACTGGAGCCAGCCTGTGACGGGCACAGTCAAGGTGATGGTCCGCTCGGACGAGCCGGTCTGATCTCGGTCGGGGCGGTCCGCCGCTCCGAACCGCCACTCAGCGTGTTATCTGGCCCCACAGCCACTGGACCGCCGAGAGGACAAGAAACACGCCGACGCCCCAGACCAGGATTTCGTAGACGTCAAGTGGCGTGCCCCGCACCCACTGATCGACGAGGTCGCCCTGGGGCCGAAGCCACTCAAGCCCGAAGGGCGGCTCTCGGCGTGGCCAGAGGCGGAACGTCCAATAGGCCGATGTGTAGAGTGCCGCGAGTGTCAGCACAGCGGCCAATGCAAGGCCTGTCAGGCGGCGCGTCACCGGAGCGCCTTGAGCGTGTCGGTGTCGAGGAGGAAGACGAGGAGGCCGCCCCGACGTTCGATCCGCCCTTCGACCGAGACGTACACCGCGACGTGGTCGAGCACGAGGTCGGTCACCGGGCCCCCGTCTGCATCCGCGATCAGCAGGAAGTCTTCGCCCGCGACCGGCGCGGCGGAGACGAAGACGGGTGGCACCCCGCCAAGGAGGCACAGGTTCGCGCAAGCCCGGTGCGCAAGCCCGGTCCCGGGATGCATCGCACCGGCGTAGCACTTGCCGTCGCAGATCTCACCTTCGACCCGCCAGCGCCCGAGATCCTCGACCTCGAACGGCATCATCTCCGGCGGCGTGGCCCCCTCGAGCGCGCTCAGCCCGTTGGTCCCGCCTCGGAGCTGCAAGAGCTCCATGTCGCCACGGAGCGTCTGCACACCGGACACCTGGACAAGCGCCCCGTCGAGCCCTTCGGTCCGCCCTTGAACCCCTGCTTTGTTGAGCGCGGAGAGGAGGACAGGCGTCCCCGCCGGCAAGAGCTCCGTGCCCTCTGTGACGTGCACCCAAGGGTAGGGCAGCGTTTGGAGCACGCCCGTGACAGTGGCACGCCCGGCAAGCCGGCCCGGACCCGGGTCCGGCTGGGTCGTCGCAACGCCGAGGGAGATCACCGCAAAGAGCGCCAGAAGCGACAGGATGGTCACGATCAGGAAGCTCCTGAGCGCCGGGGGCGGAGGCAGGTAGCCAACGAAGAACGGCTTCTCGCTCATGTCGGGGCCTCCAGCTTCACGGGATCGACCGGCGTGCCGGGCGGGTTTGCCACCGGATCGAGGAAGAGGCGCGTGCCCACGAGCTTCAGACCGTATGTGGGGACCTTCTCCGTGAAGGGGTCGGGCGAACGGCCGTCCTGCACCCGGTACTGAAACCCATGCCAGGGGCATGTCACACAGCCATCGATGATCCGCCCCTCGCCGAGCGGGCCGTTCTGATGGGCGCAGGCATTCGAGATGGCCGAAAAACAGTCGCCGTCCCGGAAGACCGCCACACGTTCTCCCCCCTTGAGGCTCACGATCCGGGCGCGCCCGTCCTCGATCTCCTCTGCCTCACCGACGAGCACAAGCGTGCCGTGGTGTGCACCCGATGGCACGTGCCGGTCCTGACGCCAAGCGAGGAGGTGGAGCCCGCCAACGGCCGAGGCTGCGACAAGAACAACGATGGCCAGTTGCGGTTCGGTCTGGTCTTGCAGCGCGCCGAGGGCGACATGAGCGACAACTGCGGCGTAGGCCGGGTAAATCAGGAGGTGGATCCGCTTCCAGAGACGCGGCCCGAGGAACTTCAGCCAGAAATCATGACTGGTCGCGGCCATCACGAGCAGCACGAGCAGGGCGAAAATTCCGAACGCCTCGAACGGGAAGCCGATGATCTGGCCATAGCTCTGGTTGGCGATCAAGAGACCCTCGAGCTTCGAGGTCGCCGCGAAGGCGTAGTACCAGTCGAGAACCGAGGCGAGGTGGGAGAGGGCCACAAAGCAGGTGAGCACCCCGAAGTGTCGACGATTGTAGAGCAGTGGGGCGAACCTGGGATCGAGCCGCGCCAAGGGGCCGATGCAGAGGATCACCGTCAGCATCAGAAAGGCGCAGAGCCCGAAGGCACGCATCCGGACTGTGATCCCGGTGATCGCACGCTCATGGTCGAGCTGACCCGGCGCGTAGGAGATAAAGAGCCAGAGAAATGTGCCGGCCGCCGCAATCAGGACGGCGTCATAGATCCACTTGTTGGGGTTCCACTGAACTGGAATGTACTTGACGCTCATTCAGCGGCCTCAAGTTGGATCGCAGCGCCCTCAGGCGGACTCTGACGGACGGCCAGCGCGCCGAGGACGATCAGCGGCAGCAGCACCCCGAGGATCGCCCAGATCCGGCCGTGGAGGGCCCGGTCGGGGTGGTGGCGCGCCTGCCACCGGTCCCGCTTGCTTTCGATCTGCCACCACCGCCAGAGGACCGCAGGCCAGAGCAGAAGGATCCCGGGCACAAGAAGCGGCCGAAAGACGTAGGCACCGCGCGCATCCTCATCGATCCGGTCAATGCCCCAAAGGAGGAACACCGCCGCAACGGCCCCACCGAGCCAAAGCCAGTACTGGCCGAGGGTCAGAAGGTCCTGCGCGCTCACCTTGCCCGATCCGCTTGGAGGAGGCGCACGCCCGGAGCACTTTTGGCTTTCGGCGGGAGGAGCGGCGCCAGCGCTGGGCCGGCCGGGACGAGTGTCATTCAGAGATCCGTCAAACGGCGCTTGCAGAGTGATGTTTGCCTAGGCGGCAGGCAGCAATCAAATCAATTCTTTTGGGTGAGGGTCCCGGCCCAGATATGCCGGCGAAGGGGTCTTGCCCCTTCAAGGTAAAGGTCCGAGGCATTTCCCCGCGACAAATTTGCACTACGATGTCCAGTATCGGCGTCAGCATGGTTGAGAGAATGCCAAGAACCCTTCTCGTTTTCGGTGCGGCGCTCCTCGCGGCGACGCCCGCACTTTCGCAGGGCGGACCGGCTGCAGTCGCAACCGATGTGGTTGAGGTCCAAACGCTGGCCGAGACCGTGCCCGTCTTTGGGACGGTCGTGGCGGCGACGGACAGCCTTGTGGCCGCGCGCATCGGTGGCGTGGTCGACGAGGTGGCGGTGCTTGTCGGGCAGCGGGTGTCTGCGGGCGATCCCCTTGCGCGGCTGAACACGGAACTCTCGAGCATCGAGTACGCTCAGTCCGAGGCGGCGCTCGCCGAGGCGGATGCGGGCGTCGCGATCGCCGAAGCGCGGATAGAGGCGACGCGGGAGGCTTTTGAACGGATCGACGGTTTGCGTGAGACGGCGGCCTTCAGCCAAGGGCGCTTCGACGATGCTGAGGCGGCCTATGCCGAGGCGCGGGGACAACTCGCCTCGGCCGAAGCGCGCCGCCTCGGCGCCGACGCACAGCTCGCGCAGCGACGCTATGTGCTCGACCAGGCGCAAATAGTGGCGCCGTTTGCGGGGATTGTCCTGTCGGTCGAGGCCGATGTCGGTCAGTTCCTCGCTGCGGGCGCGCCGGTTGCGCGCCTCCTCGACACCGCCTCGCTCGAAGTGCAGGCCAGCGTCCCGGCGCAGTACATCGGCGCTCTGGAGCCGGGGCTCGCAACCGGGGGTTCCACGGAGGAGGGGCAGCCGATCGCGCTCAGCGTTCGCGCGATCGTCCCGACGGAGGCAGCGTCGACCCGCACACGGCCGGTCCGTTTCACGGCAGCCCTTGACGACACCGACCGCCCTGTTGCCGTTGGTCAGTCGATCACGGTCCAGATCCCGGTCGACGCCCCCCGCGACGTGCTGGCGGTGCCGAAGGACGCACTCGTCCAGGGGCGCGACGGCTGGTCCGTGTTCGTCAATGTGGAGGGCGCAGCGCAGCCGCGGCCGGTGCAAATCGGCGTCGCGATGGGCGACGCGTTCGAAGTGCTTGCCGGCCTTGCGCCGGGCGACGAGGTTGTGGTGCGCGGGAATGAGCGTCTCCGCCCCGGCCAGCCGATCCAATCCGGCCCGCCACAGGGCGCGCCACAGCAAAATTGAGGCCCAACCGGAGGAGCCTGCCATGGACCCCATACGCCTCTCGATCGAACGTCCAATCGCGGTCATTGCCGCAGTCATCATGGCGATCCTGTTCGGGCTCCTGGCGCTCAACCGGATCCCAATCCAGCTTGCCCCCGATGTCCGCAAGCCCGTTGCGGTGGTCACCACCGAGTGGCCGGGGGCTGCCCCGGCCGAGGTCGAGCGCGAGATCCTGAACCCCCAGGAGGAGGCGCTGCGCGGGCTCGAGGGCCTCGACATCATGACATCGCGCGCGCGGACGGGCGAGGCGGAGATCACGCTCGAGTTCTCGGTCGGGACCAACATGTCCCAGACGCTCCTCTTTGTGTCGAACCGTCTCGACCGCGTGAACGGCTACCCGGCGGAGGCCTCCGAGCCGACGCTCGACACCTCGGGGGCCGATGACAGTCCGATTGCCTGGGTTCTCGTCACATCGGCGCAGCCCGGGACCCGCGATTTGCCGACTTACGGCGACTTCGTGGAAGACATCATCAAGGACCGGATTGAGCGGGTCGAGGGCGTCTCTGCCGTCAACGTCTTCGGGGGGGTCACGCGCGAGCTGCAGATCACTGTCGATCCGCGCGCGCTCGCCCGCTACGGGCTGACGGTGCCGGAGGTCGTCGCAAAGCTGCGCTCAGAGAACATCTCGGTCTCCGCCGGCGATGTCGAGGAGGGCAAGCGCCGCTATGTGGTGCGCGCCGAGGGCACGCTCGACACGGTCCAGGCGGTCGAGGAGGTCGTGCTCCGCTCAGAGGCGGAGGGCGGCGAGACCGGTCGCGTGCGCGTCGGCGATATCGCCGATGTGGCGTTCTCGTTCTCTGAGCCCGGTGCGCGCCTCCGGTTCCGGGGCGAGCCCGGCCTTGCCTTCAACATTGTCCGCGAGCAGGGCGCCAACGTGATCGAGACGATGGCCGAGATCCGCGTGGTCCTGGCGGAACTCGCCGCGGGTCCGGTGGCTGAGCAAGGTCTTGCCCTCAACCAAGTCTACGACGAGACCGTCTACATCGAGGGCGCGATCGACCTTGTCGTCCAGAACATCTGGATTGGCGGCGCGCTTGCCGCACTGGTCCTGCTGATCTTTCTCCGCAGTCCACGCGCGACACTCGTTGTCAGCCTGGCGATCCCGGTCTCGATCGTTGCGACCTTTGTCGCCATGGCCGCGACGGGTCGGACGCTCAACGTGATCTCGCTTGCCGGCATCGCTTTCGCCGTCGGCATGATCGTCGATGCGGCGATTGTGGTTCTGGAGAACATCTATCGGCTCCGCGAGCAGGGGCTCTCGCGTCGGGAGGCGGCCTATCGGGGGGCAAAGCAGGTCTGGGGTGCGATCCTGGTCTCCGCGTTGACCACGGTGCTTGTCTTCATCCCGATCCTGGTGATGCAGCTCGAGGCCGGACAACTCTTCCGGGACATCGCGGTTGCCATCTCCGTGTCTGTTCTCCTCTCGCTGATCGTTGCGGTGACGGTGATCCCGGCGCTTGGCTCTCGCCTCCTGACCAAGGGAGAACAGCCCAAACCGCTGCCCCTTCCCGGTATCGACCATCTGGCGCGCCTCTTCGGATGGTGCGTGATGGCCTATGTGCGGGCGACGGTGCGCCTCCGCGCGTTCGGCGTGATTATGGTTGCGCTGATCGCGGGAACGGCGGCTGTTGCCACCGCCGTTTTCTTGCCGCGGCTTGAATACCTGCCGGAGGGCAACCGCAACCTCGTCTTCGGGATCATCATCCCACCGCCCGGTTACAACCTTGCCACGACAGGAACCATCGCTGAGCGGATTGAGCGCACAGCCCGCCCGCTTTGGGAGGTGGCCCCTGAACCCCAGACCGAGGACGGAACACCTGCGATCGAGAACTTTTTCTTCGTTGCCATCCCCGGCAACAGTTTTGTCGGCGCAACTGCCGTCGACGGACGGCGCGTGGGCGAATTGATCCCGATCCTGCAGCGCCCGATTTTCTCGGAGCCCGGTACGTTCGGCTTCATGACCCAACCCTCGCTCTTCGGGCGCGGCGTGGGCGGTGGTCGAACCATCGAGCTCAACGTCTCCGGCCAGGACTTGGAGGAGATCCTGGGGGTGGCCGGCCGGGCGGCCGGCATCGTCTCGCAGATTCTACCACGGTCGGAGGGGCATCAGTTCCGCCCGATCCCGGGCCTCGAGCTCGGCGCGCCCGAGGTCCGATTGGTGCCCGACCGTCTGCGCCTGGCGGATGCGGGGCTCGACGCGGGCGCGCTCGCCATGACGGTTGACACATTCAACGACGGGATGCGCATCGCCGAAATAACGGAGGGCGCGGACCGTCTCAACCTGATGCTGATGGGCGATCGGAGCCTTTTGACCGGCATCCGCACCCAGGATGTCGGAGCGTTCCCGGTGGTCACGGCATCGGGCGAGATCGTGCCCGTCTCCGCCTTGGCGCGGGTTGAGGTGACAGCGGGCCCAACGGAGATCCGCCACCGGGACCGGCTTCGCACGGTGACGCTCGAGGTGCGCCCCTCGGACGCGCTCCCCCTCGAAGCGGCGGTGGAGCTCCTGGAGCAGGAGGTCGTTGCAGCCCTCCGCGCGCAAGGCCTGCCACCAGGCATACGGCTCGAGGTCTCGGGCACGGCCGATCAGCTGTCCCAAACCTGGGAGGCGATCCAGATCAACCTGGTCGTCGCCCTCGTCATCGTCTTCCTCGTGATGGCGATCCTGTTCGAGAGCTTCGTGCTGCCGCTCGTCATTCTGATCTCCGTCCCCGTGGCCGCGGCGGGTGGTGTTGGAGGCCTCGCGCTTCTCAACACGTTTCAGACCCAGCCATTGGACATGCTGACCCTCCTCGGCTTCATCATCCTGGTGGGCATTGTGGTGAACAACGCGATTCTGATCGTGCACCAGTCGCTCTTCCACCTGAGGCAGGAGGGGATGGCGCCGATCGACGCCATCGAGGAGGCCACGCGGAACCGGATCCGACCCATCTTCATGTCCACGCTGACGAGCGTGATGGGCATGCTGCCCCTCGTCGTCTTTCCGGGGGAAGGATCGGAACTCTACCGCGGCCTTGGCGCTGTGGTGGTTGGCGGCCTGTCCATGTCGGCGTTCCTGACACTCCTGACAGTCCCGCCGCTCCTCCGCCTCTGCCTCACGGCCCCGGCGCCCGAGGAGGTCGAGC
>JBCCWM010000043.1:0-16910 GCA_039193505.1 Pseudomonadota bacterium
GCCTCCTCGAAGACAACGCTCACCCAACCGTCCGCATCGGTCTGAAGGACAGTCTCTGTCCCCATTTCGAGACGGGCCTCCGCCGGGGACTCGCCCGCGATCATGGTCGAGCCGAGACCCGGATCGAAGTTCAGCGCATGCCGCTTGCCGGAGAAGTCCGCCTCGCTCTGGTGGATGACTTGGATCTGATCGATCGCCACCTTGTTTGATCGCGCGGCGATGTAGATTGTCCATTCGCCCACATAATCTTGCGGGATCTGAACAGACAAAAAACTGCCAAACTGCCCTTCTTCCTGGATGGCCCAAGACCACGTGTTCGGATCGAGGCCGCCGCTGTCGAACCCGGTCTCCTCGCCCCGCCCGTTCGCGTAGACTTTGGACCAGTTCAGCTCGCCGCCGGAACTGGAATCGGCGATGCTCGGTTTGTGGTTGAGGATGGGCTCTCCGGCTGCGGTCGCGAAATAGACGTCGTTGCCGGCATCCCCTGCGTCGACACCTTGGCCCTCCGGTTTGATCATCCGAATGCCGATATAGTATTTCCCGCCCCGGTCCTCCTCATCGATGGTGAACGTGTAGGCCATCGGCGTTGTTTGATGGATCCACTTTTGGTCGAGATAGCTTTCGCCGTTCCCGGGGTTGATCTTGTCGCCGACATCGTCGCGCCAGAGAACTCCGTCGCCGGTGTATCCGTCGATGGCGACATCGTCGCCGAAATCTGTGGTGACAACCCAACGGTCGCCGAACTTCGCCCAGCTGGACTTGCTGTCGTCGAGGACGCGGATGCCATCCTCCGCCTCCATGACGGCTCGTCCGCGAACGATGTCATGGACAGGATACGGGGGGGCCTCGCTTCTTTTGTCGATGTTGGCGGCGGCGAGTATCGGGTCGGCGTTGGCAGTGGCGCGTATCGGGTCGACGCTGACTGTCTCCAGCGGGGCGCCGGCTTGGATGAAGGCCTGGGCGTCGCGCGGATCCTGCCGCACGTTCGGGTCCGTTTCCGTCAAGGCCCAGAGCAGCATGCCCGCGTCGGACGCATCATAGGAGATGTCGTAGTAGTTTGGGTTCTTGCCGACCGGCGCATCAACCGACCCATCCGGGCCATTGGCCAAGTCCATGATGCCGTTGGCCTCTTGCAGAATTGGATCGTCCGACGCGTCGAGCCAATCCCACCAATTGCTTTTGAACCCGCTGCCGGGCGAATTCGTGGTTGGCGTCGTCCATCCGTTCCTGTCCACGATGCTGACAAATGTGACATCCGGAAAGAGGGTCTTCATGTCGGTCCAGAGAACGCCCTGATTCTCGTTCCAAACCGAGTGCGAGACAATCGTGATGTTGGCGTGGTTCTCGGCGCTGACCTGCGTCAGTGCCTCATAGGTGGCGGTCATCGGACCGCCTTCGAGGATCAGCACCTTCTCGCCGCTGTCGAGCAGGGTGACAAGCGCATCGGTGGTGTCGTCCACCTGCCCCTCATAGCTGTGGGTCTCGATGCCCAGGCTGCGCGAGAACCTTGCCGCCTCCTCCATCGCTGCAACCTGCCAGTCGACCGAGGGCTCGAAAATGTTGTTGTTGTAGAAAAAGGCGATCTGGTCTTCGATCCCTGCGGCTGCCGCGATCAGCGCTGCGATCGGCATCGCGGCGATGTCGTCAGGGTCATTGTTGTTGCCGTCGAATTGAAAGATAATCTGATCGTAACCACCCGCTTCGAAGAAGCTCGTCTGGTTGGTGTCCATGTCATGTCCTTATTCACAATCAGCTCTCGAAGGCGGACTGCGGCGTGGAGGTGCGAGGCCGACTGCCTATGCGGGATGCGGCTGTAGGGACAGCTTACCAGACGTTGGCCGTCCAAAGGTTAGGGTGGGTGCGCCAAAATCCGCCTTGGACGGGCGATTTGCGCCAAACTCTGCAACAGTCTCAAAAAAACATGCAGTGTTTCGCATTTAAGTCTATGTAACGGCTCGGTCGGGAGGGCGTTCAATTATATGAATATTTCGGAGGAATTACCGGCAAGAACTGGCTCTTCTGCTTTGGTGTTGCCAACGATTGCGTTTGCTCTGACGCGCGGACTTTCGCCACACGCGATCGAGGAGGCGATCGGCCAGTCGATCGCGAGTTTGAACACCTGGGATGAGCGTGTCGCAGATGAGGTTTTGCCCGCGCTCTGGTCGTTCATGTCGCACACTTTGGAGAGCGCGGACCGACCGCTGACATTGGCCATGGCAGCCGAGGCACCGCTCGGATTTCTCGGCGATGTCGGGACGTTGGCGCGGCATGCCGCGGATGCGGAGCAGGCGCTTTCGATCTTTGCGCGCAACGAGGACCTGATCAGCGACCGGGCGTCGATCAATATGGAGACATCCGCGTCGTTTGTCGCGCTCCGCGCCTGGCACCCCTATGACGCCTTGGACAGCGGCCGCACGCTCGAAGCTTGTGCTGCCATGGTGAACCGGTTCCTCGGCCACCATTTCGGACCCGAGATGCGTCCCGCCGAGGTTCGCTTTGGGATCGAGCGCAACGGGAGCCGTGCGGCCTATGCGGAGTTTTTCGGGGCGCCCGTGCAGTTTGAGGCCGAAGAGAGCGGGGTTGCTCTCGTCTTCAAGCGATCCGCGCTCAAGGCCGAGAACCGCTCGCCCAGTCCGATCGCCGCGCATCTGTTCGAGAGCTACATGGCGGAGGTCCGAAGGCAGCGGCGCCGGGATCACGATCCGGCAGAGCTGCAACGCCTGAGACGCGTGATCGCGGCGATGTTGCGAGAGCGGCGTGCGCCGACGGCTCCGGAGATCGCCAAGCGGGCGGGGTTGAGCCTGCGCTCGGCTCAGAGGCTCGCCGCGCGGTATGGGGTCACGCTGCGAGAGTTGGTCGAGGAGGGGCGGATCGAACGCGCGCGCGTGCTCTTGATCGCGAGCCCGGCCCTGTCGGTCGATGAGGTGGCGCGCCAACTCGGCTACGCCGAGCCCAGCGGCTTTCGGCGCGCGTTCAGACGCTGGTCGGGCGAAAGCATCGGGGATCTTCGGCGACGCCTGCGCTGACGTCGTAAAAAGTGGATCCCATAAGCTGAGAGCCCGACACGCTCTGAGCGTGTCGGTCGGTGGTGCAACCTCTTCTTCCGCTCATTGTGGCGAAGGGGCTCAGCAGCGGGGCACTCGTTGGGGACGTGGTCGCGTTTGGCTTCAGATGCAGTCGGCAGATTGTTTCTCCTGATGCACGATTAAGCGCGGCGCCGCGCGCAGGGCATGCTGACCGGTACGGCGGCACGTGCTCGCACGATCCCACGACCCACCGCACGGGTTTTGGCGCAGCCTTGGGGGTCGCGTGATCTGGATATGGCGACAGTGGTCATCTGCCCTGGTTTTGCGACGCAGCAATTCTGCTTGAGCTCTCGGCTATGTTCGGTGCTATGGCTCTCGGTGAGGCGGGCATCGACAGGCCCGGCAAGGGCCATCGGCCCGTGATCGGAGAGCGACAGTGAGATTGGCGGGTGCCCGGGTCATCCTGGCAAAGGATGTTGTCGAGACGGATGTCACGATCGAGGACGGTCGGATTGCCGCCATTGGGTCGGGTTGCGGCAAGACAATCGACGCACGCGGCCTTGTGCTGGCGCCGGCCATGATCGACGTTCACGGCGATGCTTTCGAGCGTCAGGTCATGCCCCGCCCGGGCGTGTTCTTTCCGCTGGAAGCAGCGATCCTCGACACCGACCGACAGCTTGCTGCGAACGGAATTGCAACGGCGTATCACGCGCTGACCCTCTCCTGGGAGCCGGGGCTCCGATCGGTCGAGCGGGGGGAGGCCTTCGTCGATGCGCTCGCCGCGCTCGAGCCGCGGTTGACGGTCGAGAACCGGATCCAGCTTCGCTGGGAGACCTTTGCCTTCGAGGCGGTCGATCTCATCACCCGAACGCTCGAGGCGCCGCTTACCCCATCCCTCGCCTTCAATGATCACACATCGATGTCGATGCGAGATCCGGACGTTCCGATCCAGGAGAGGCTTTTTGAGCACAATCCGGCGTATCGGGCGCTCTCGACAGATGATCCCCGGCTCGAGCGGCGCGCGACCTCCAATGCCAGCCGCGCGGGCCTCACGCCAGCCTGCTACCGGGAGAAGATGCTCGAAGTTTGGGCGCGCCGGGCGGAGGTGCCCGGACGGATAGCGGAGCTGGCCGAGAGGGCACGGGCGGTCTCGGCGCCGATGCTCTCCCACGACGACACTCAGGACGAGACGCGGGCGTTTTACCGCGCGATGGGCGTCACTGTGTCGGAGTTTCCGATGCGGGTTCCGGTGGCTGCGGCTGCGCGGGCGGCAGGCGATGCGATCATTTTCGGTGCGCCCAATGCGGTGCGGGGCGGCAGCCACATCGGCTCCCCTTCGGCCGGCGACATGGTGGAGGCGGGGCTCTGCGATGCGCTCGCGTCCGACTACTTCTATCCCGCGATGCTCTCGGCCGTTGGCCGGCTCCATGCGGAGCGGCGTGCGCCGCTGTCTGAGCTCTGGTCGCTCGTCTCGAGCGGGCCGGCGCGAGCGAGTGGGCTAACTGATCGGGGAGAGATCGCTGTGGGGATGCGCGCCGATCTCGTGCTCCTCAACTGGCCTGAGACGGGACCTCCCGCCGTGCGGCAGACCTTTTCGGAAGGGCGCACGGCCTACCTCGCCGAGGCGCGCGACTGAGGGAACGCATTAGAGTTCGGGCCGGTCCGGCCGAGAGCTGTCGCGCTCGCCGTCCCACAAGACGTCAAATCGAGCCGAAGCCCATCTGAGCCGCGCAAAGGGGGTGCTGTCTCGGCCCTTCGGCACGTGCGCCGAACAAAACCGCACTGGGTTGATCGAAGGCGACGTCGAAGATGACACGCCAGCCATCGGTCCGCGACCTCGGCGCTCTGGCGAAACGCAATCACTCCAAACACCCTGGCCGCACGCCGGAGGCGATGGTCAGACGTTCCACCCCAGGCAGCGGGTCCTGCCGTGCGCGATGGCCGCGGAGGAACGGACCAGCTCCATCCGAACTGGTTTCGTGGGAGACCGGGCGACGGGCAAACTGCCCTTCGACGCCTGGACCTTTTGGCTCTCGGTCGCGCTTTCTTCCCGGGGGTGGTGGTCGAGCGCGCGAGGGGTCGACAGTGATTTCTGTGCTGAGCTCAAGTCTGTGACGGCTTGGCTCAGGCGGTGCCACCTCAGGACGGTGAAGCCGCATGACGGCCCCAGTGTCTTGCGCTTCTGCCTGTCCCCAGGCTACAGCCTGGCCACGGTTGAACCCGGGCCCGCCACGGGGCCCAGTTTCTCAATGCCTGTTTTGCTCGTGAAGTGCGCCGGCAGGAGGTGGATCGGCGCCGAGATCCCTCACACGTGTTTGGAGTTGTCCATGTTTGACGCCGCGGCCCACAGCTTTCGCCTCGTGAACGCGCGCGTTGTGGCGGGCGGGGAGGTCATTGAGGGAGGTGTCGCCGTTGAGGCCGGTCGCGTCGTTGAGGTTGCGCCGCGGGGCAGGGGCCTCGATCTCGGCGGCGACTTTCTGATCCCCGGAATCGTCGACTTGCACACCGATCATGTCGAGACGCATCTCATCCCGCGGAAAGGTGTGATGTGGAGCTACGAGGAGGCGCTTGCCGCCCACGACGCCGTGGTGATCTCTGGGGGCACGACGACGGTCTTCGACAGCCTGTCGGTCGGAGCGATGATGAAAAACCCCGAGCGACGCACGTTTCTGGAGCCTCTCGTCGATGCGTTGGAGCGGGGGGCCTTGGCCGGGCGGTTCCGGGCGGAGCACGTTTTGCACATGCGCTGCGAGATCTGCGATCCGGAGACCGCGGACCTAGTCGATGCGATCATCGACCGGGAGACCGCCCAGCTGGTCTCGGTGATGGATCACACACCGGGCGACCGACAAAGCCCGGACATCGGACGCTGGACCAAACGGATGGCGTTGGAGCTGGGCCTGACCCTGGAGGAGGCGGTCCGCCAGCGGGATGAGATGATGGCGCGCGCCGCCCGCGTGGGCCCCGGCGTGAGGGCCCATGTCGTGGCGGCGGCGCGGTCGCGCGGGATCCCGGTGATGAGCCATGACGACCGCAGCCCCGAGCACATCGAGGACAGCGTCGCGGAGGGCATTTCCGTGGCGGAGTTCCCGGTCACCCGCGTCGCTGCGGAGCGGGCGCGGGCGCTGGGTCAGACCATCGTGATGGGCGCACCCAATTACCTGCGCGGGGGGTCGCAATCCGGCAATGTCGCGCTCTCCGAGGTGTTGGCGGAACGGCTCGTCGATGTGCTCGCTTCCGACTACGTCCCGCGCAGCCCGCTCGACGCTGCGTTCCGCATCGCCGAAGATCCTGCGCTGCCGCAGGATCTGCCGCAGGCGATCGACATGGTCACCCGCGCACCCGCTCGGCTTGCCGGTCTCGAGGACCGGGGGGAGATCGCAACGGGCCAGCGCGCGGATCTCGTTCGGGTGCGGCGCGAAGGTGGCCGCAACCACGTTGTCGCGGTCTGGGTCGAGGGACGGCGGGTCTTTTGAGGACCTATCGCGCGCCATGACGGCGCGCCCCAGGTTCGCAGCAAGGCCCTGCCGGTCTCTCCGTGTCTCCCACTCCAGCCGGAGAGCAGGGCGATGGGGGCTGGGTCTTCCCCGCGTTGCGTTCTCTCGGTTAGCAGGCAGATTGAGCGTTGGATCGCCGGGGGCGCCGCGTGCGACTGTGTCAGATGCGGGTTTTCTGACGGTGGACGCTCTGAGGATTTGAGCTGACGTCGCTCCGCGCGGTCACCGCGGGGCTGGGGTCCCGCCTCGAAGCCAATCCCTCGCCCCCCTGTACCATGTACGTGATCCCTGATCGGCGGATTGTCGCCTCGACCCGTGTAGAGCTTCATGCCACAGGCGTGCTCCCTCGCCGTAAATCTCGAGCTGGGTTTCGAGGCGCCTTGCACACTACTGGCCCGCACCCGAAGGCACGCTGTGCACGCTTCTGATCCACGCGAGCCGGATCGACCGTCACGCCCCGCCAGCGCATTGGCGGGCTGCTGCTGGGCATTTCACACCTTCAATAATGGGCTCATGCCGATCAGAACAGCCGACGCGCCCGCTACCGAGACCTGGGTCACGTTCGCGTGCCTCACTAACATGCGGACGCATTGGGCCGCCGCTCCGACGGCGCGCTGCAGCGCCGGACAACGCGCCTCAGATCGCCTCTGCGAAACAGGAGATCGTGTCGGCCATCTGGTCCGTTGTCGCGTCACGGTTGAAAAACGTCAGGAACCCGTGCTCTGGCGCCATGAGGTACGTGTAGGTTGTGTGACCGACGAGGTAATCCTCGCCCTCACCCTTGTCGTAATAGACGCGGTAGGCGCTCGCAGCAGCCGCGATGTCGTCGGTGCTGCCGGTGAGGCCAACCATCCGCGGATGCATCCAGGACACGTACTCTCCGAGGACGTCCGGCGTGTCCCGCTCGGGATCCACAGAGACCATCACGGGCGTCACTTCAACGCCCCGTTCGTCGAGCAGGGCGGCCACGTCGGCATTGCGCACAGTGTCGATTGGGCAGACATCGGGGCAGTATGTGTAGCCGAAATACATAAGCGTCAGCCCGTCGATGACCTCGCTCTCGCTCACCCGGACCCCGTCGTGGCGCGTAAGCTCGAACGGGCCGCCGATGTCGCCTGCCACGCCGGAGCCGGTGCAGGCCGCAAAGTCGCCGGGCCGTGTCATAAACACATATCCGGCGGTGCCGGCGAGGAGGATGGCGAGCGCACCGCCCGCGAAAAAAACGGTCATTCGTGCCATGATAATCTCCTTTCACGATCCTGTGTCTGCATCCGGAGCGCCGAGTGCAAGTCGAACGCGAACACAAATTCGTGGCCCAACACCGCGGCAATTCCTCCGTTTACGCCTTGAGGTATCCACCTTAGCGTTGCGCCATGCCCTGGCGCCAGGACACCTTCCTCCCGAGCCGTGAGCGGCGAGACTGGGTGCGCCTTCGCACTCTAATCTACCTCCGGTGGCTCGCTGCCCTCGGGCAGACAACGGCCGTTTTGGCGGCGATCGACCTCTTTGGGATCGACCTCAGGCTGGATCTGTGCGTGCCGCTGATCGGCTCGCTTGTTGTCTTTAACCTGGCGGCGATGGCGCTCTACCCGGAAACGAAACGCTTGGGCCATCGGGCGGCTGCCTTGACACTGTTTTTCGATCTGACGCAGCTTGCAGCGCTCCTCTATGTCTGCGGCGGTCTTGCGAACCCGTTTGCTGTGATGATCCTGGCACAGACGATCATCGGGGCGACGGTGCTGACGCTGCAGACGACGGCTGTTCTCGGCTGTGTCTCAATTCTCTACGTTCTCGGGCTCGCGCTCCACGCCATGCCGCTCCGCCGTACGGATGGGAGCATTCTGACGACCGATCCGCTTCTGATATTGGGAATGGCGGCAGCTCTCGTGATCTCGGTCCTGTTCTTGGCTGGGTATGCGCGGCGCGTGACGCTCGAGACCTTTGCGATGTCCGAGGCGCTGACCGCGACCCAGTTGGCGCTTGAGCGCGAGCAGAAGCTGACCGATCTCGGCGGTGTCGTTGCGGCCGCCGCGCACGAGCTGGGGACGCCGCTCGCGACGATCAAGCTCGTCTCGGCCGAGCTGATCGAGGATCTCGAGGAGCACCCGCTCGCCCAGGCCGATGCGCGTCTGATCCGGGAGCAGGCGGACCGCTGTCGCGACATTCTTGCCGCAATGGGGCACGGTGCAAAGGAAGACGCGCATCTGCGCTATGCGCCGTTTCGCGCGGTCGTGGCCGAGGCCGCTGCGCCCCATATCGAGCGTGGGATCGATGTGCGGTTGCAGATCGGCGGACAGGACGCCGACGAGGCCCCCGCGCGGGGGGAGCCGGACATCCCGCGCCGGGCCGAAGTGATCCACGGCGTGCGGAACCTCGTGCAAAACGCCGTCGACTTCTCGCGCACAACGGTTTGGATCGATCTCGATTGGGACGAGTCCCAGCTTATGCTCCGGGTCAGCGATGATGGCAGCGGCTACCCCACTGACTTGATCGGTCGGATCGGGGATCCCTTTGTCCGCCGTCGGGTAGGGCGCGACAGGCAAGCCGACCGCTCGGGCTATGACGGAATGGGACTTGGGCTCTTTATCGCGAAGACGCTGTTGGAGCGCACCGGGGCCAGGCTGACCTTCGCGAACGGTATCGCGCCGCGCGCTCAACAGACTGCACCCGTACCCTCAGGCGCCATCGTGGAGGTCACCTGGCCCCGCGGCACCCTCGACGTCCCGCGGGGCGTGACGCGCGGCCCGCTCGGCGCAAACCCGTCCCTGAACGATGCGGAGATGTGGTTAACTCAACGTTAATCGACATCGGCCTAGGGTAACCTTTGCGATAAGGGATTCGCCCGAATGGTGTTGATTGCCCCTGGTGCCTACCTCGGATGGGTCATAGGCCTCTGGGCGGCTGCAGCCGCTGTGGCGGGCTTTGGCTTCGGCGCTCTGTTCGATCATTGGAGAGCACGGCGCGCAGATCGTGCTCGACATGGTCCGGTCCGTCTGACGGTCGACGGGGACGCGTCTTTGACCGCCTCCGACAGACGCGCCTTCGCACGGCTGTTGCCGAGCGGTGCCGGCCCGCCGCTCGACGTTGCCTCCTTGCTCAGGCGCCTCGAGGACGCGGCGCCGATCGTGTCGGCGATCACCGTCCTACTCGAGGATGGCACGCCGTTTGAGGAAGTGTTCAGCCCGCCGGACGGCCCGACGCTCAGGCTCGCCGGCAGGCTGACGGGTTTTGTTGCTGAGATCGCGATCAGTGAAGTGCCACCAAGGGAGGCAGAGAGCGCTCGGGCCGAGCTCCGGGAAGCGGAGCTGCGCGCGCGGCTGGCCCAAGCGGAGGGTCGGCTGGCTCGCCTGCCGATCCCGATCATCGAGATGGACCCGAGCGGTATGCCGATCTGGGCCAACCCGGCCTTCGAAGACCTGTCGCGCGAGCGGCTGACCGGCCAGGCCGTCCGCGACCTTTTGAGCGACAGTGGCGGCGGCCCGAGGGCGTATCCGTCGGTCAAAGGGAGCGATCCGATCTGGATCAGACCGCTGCGCATCGCAGACCCGGAGGGCACACTCCTCGCAGCGCTCGATGCAGACGCGGAGGCGGTGGCAGACGGCGCGCGCGCGCGCGTGATGAACACGCTCGCCGACACGTTTGCGCATCTGACAGTCGGGCTTGCGGTCTTCGACAACGACCAGAAGCTCATCATGTTCAACCCCGCGCTCTGCGTTCTCCTCGGCCTCGACACGGTGGGCCTTGCAGCCCGCCCAAGTTTTCGCGCCTTTTTGGAGGCCCTGCGTCAGGCGCGGATGGTGCCCGAGGTCGAGGACTTTCCGCGTTGGCGCGAACGCTTGCTGACAATCGGTCAGCCCGGCAAAATGCACGCGTATCAAGAAGACTGGGCGATCACCTCGGGCCAGACCTTGCGGGTGACGGGGCGCCATCACGGCGGTGGCGCCGTTGTCTTTGTCTTTGAGGATATCTCGAAGGTGGTCCAGCTCGAACGCCGCTACCGACAAGAAATCGAGATCGGTCAAACGACCCTCGACAACATGGTCGACGGCGTCGCGGTCTTTGACACCTCCGGCGCGCTGGTGTTTGCAAACGCGGCGTTCGAAGACATGTGGCGCGTTGACGGGACGACGGCTCTTCGAGCGCTCGACATCGGCGCGGTCACGGACGCACTCGCGTCGCAGACAAAGTGCGACGCGGTTTGGGCTCGGTTGCGAAGCTACGTGCGGTCGGCCGGGCGGCGCACGGCTTGGGTTGCGGCGCTTCCCCTGTCGAACGGTGGTCTGAGAGAGGGACGCTTCTCAACCTTGCCCGACGGGGCCGTTATGGCGCTCTTCCGAGATGCCGGGCAAATCGTGACGCTGGCGACAGGCGGCGCCGGGCCTCCGCGCGTCGATCTGGATCTCGCCGGCTTTCTCGCCGACGCACATGACGCTGCAACCCTCGATGCCCTCCGCCACGGGGACACTGCGGCCGGTGTGTCCCCTGATCTTGCGATGATCGCAATGATCTTGCGCGGTGCCGAGGGCCATGCCCACGCGACAGCGGACAGTCTTCTCAAGCGCATCTCGGCGTGCCTTGCCGGGCGCGGCCTGACCTTGAACCTGAGCGATTGGCACCTCGACCCGGACCTCGTGGAGGCCTCGATCAGGCTCCGGCGCGTGATCTGGTGCATGGCGCTGAGTGCGGCCTCCACCGCACGGCCAGGAAGTGCGATCCGCGCGGCCGCCTCGCAGTCCGAAACGCATGTCGATCTGCGCCTCTCTGCCGTGATCCGCGGTTCGATCGCAGGGCTTGGCACTGAGCGAACCGGGTGGAGGTTGCTAGAACACATGGTGCGGGCATCGCACGGCACCCTTCGCATGTCGGACGGTGTCGGCTCGGACATCTCCACGGTGCACTGTACTCTGCCGAGGCAGGGTCTCGGTGGTCTGACGGAGAGGCGAGGTGTAGCAACCCTAGTCTGACCGAGCGGCAGTGGATCGGCCGCCGACGGTCGAGCACCGCCAGGATGAGCCCCGAGCTTGCCATTCGCACCGTGCCCTTTAAGGATAGCGCGTCGCCACGAGGCGTCGGTCCCGGGGGAGCACGATGAGCGATTGGGAAGCGTCAGCAGAG
This sequence comes from Pseudomonadota bacterium, assembly GCA_039193505.1. Lineage (GTDB taxonomy): Bacteria > Pseudomonadota > Alphaproteobacteria > Rhodobacterales > Rhodobacteraceae > Algicella. Next base: position 11,639 of record JBCCWM010000043.1, read on the forward strand.
GCGTGGATCGCGTCGCTGGGCGAGCGGGGCGACCAATCGCGTGAGCATGTCCTTGACCAACCGATGCGCGCTCTGGCGGCGGGCGCTCGGCGCGCGCTCGATGTCGGATGTGGCGAAGGACGTTTCTGCCGCGCGCTCCGCGCCGATGGGATCGAGGCGGTGGGGCTCGACCCGACCGAGGCGCTCCTTCGGGAGGCGCGGCGGCGCGATCCCTCGGGCACCTACATGTCGGGACGCGCCGAGGCGCTGCCGTTCGAGGCGGGCAGCTTCGACCTCGTCGTCAGCTATCTCTCTTTGATCGACATCGCGGGGTACCGCGCCGCGATCACTGAAATGTCCCGAGTGATGACGCCGGGCGGACGGTTGGTCGTCGCCAACCTACAGCCATGGGCCACTGCAACGCCGCGCAACTGGCCCGAGGGCAAGGGCGGGTGGATGATGGTCGGCAGCGAGCGTCGCTACTACGCGTTCGACGACTACATGGAGGAGCGGTCGGGCTGGGCGGCCTGGCGCGGCATCCGGGTGTTGAACCACCATCGACCGTTGTCGGCCTATTTCAGCGCCTTCCTCGGCGCCGGGTTGGAGTTGCGTGCCTTCGAGGAGCCGCGCTGTCTCGGCGGCGATCCGGACTTTGCCGACAAATACGCCCGCGTCCCCTGGTTTCATGTGATGCTGTGGCTGAAGCCGGACATCATGCCCGTCGAAACAGGTCGATGACCCGTGTGTCAGGGTCGAGATCTCGGGCAATGTCGACGAGGTGACGGTGGTGAGTGAGGATAATCACCTGTCCCCGCCGGCTCATTTCCCGAGAGAGTTCGAGCGCTGCGCGCACGCGGCCATCGTCGAAGGTCTCATGGATGTCGTCCGTCAGAAACGGCAACTGACCGGTCTCCGAGAGAAACGTGCGGTGCCCGGCGACGCGTAGGGCGAGGTAGAGCTGTCCTTGCGTCCCGGTCGACATTCTCTCAATCGGCACCGGCGCTCCGGCCCGAAGGCCGACCAGGCGCTCGCCGGCGCCGTAGGGCTCGACAGAAAGACCTTGCCAGGCGTCGCCGGTGATGTGGACGAAGGCCTGTTCTGCGGTGCGGAGCATGTCTCCTCGCTGCGCGACACGGTACCGGCGAAGGGCGCGGCGCGCCGCGCGGAGGCCTATCGCGCGCTGAAAGCCATCGCGAACCGCGTCCGCCAGCGTTTCGAGCTCCGTTGCGCGCAACAAATCGAGGGCTGCGCTGCCATCCGCGGCGCGCGCAGCGTCGAGTGCCTGCCGTGCCGCGCCCTCGTCCTGGTGAGCCGCATCGCGCTCCGCCTCGCGACGTGCGATCTCGTCGGTGAGCGGTGCAAGGCCGGCGGGGTCCCACGCTTCCAAGTCTTGGGGAACGGCCTCACCACCGAGCGCTTGATCGCGATCCGTCAGTTCGGCGCGGCGGCGACGCACGGTTTCACGCTGGTCAAGCTGCTCCATCGCCACCTGAATGCTGAGGTCCGAGACAGCTTGGCCGGCGAAGAGGCCCTCAATTTCGCCGGCGGCGGCGGCCCCGTCCCGCTCGGCGTCTTGGATGGCGCGGTCAGCCGACGCGATCTCCGCCCGCAGCCCCCGCCGGGCGTGATCTGACGCACGCGCCGCAACGGCGCGCGCTCGTGCTGCGGCGAGCAACGGCCCCGGACGATCCGCTGGGAGGTTGAGCGCGCGGGCAAGTGGGGCCGCCTCCAACTCGAAACGGGTCACGATCGCATCCAGCTCTGCAATCCGGACCGACAAGGCCTCAGCCTCAGTGACCAGCGCGTCGAGGGACGAGACGCGATCCAGGAGTTGGGGGAGATCGGCGGGCAGCTTGTCCGCGTACCAGGATCCGTCTGTCAAATCGGCCACCTGCGACAGGGCCTGCCGCTCCGCCTTTTTGGCGTCTGCCGCTCTCGCGGACAGGTCCTTCACTTGGCGAGAGCGCTCCGTCCAGGCCGCAAACGCCTCTCCGCGGCGGCGAAGCGTGTCGCGCCAGACCTCCGCCGCAGCGGGAAGCGTGTCACGTCCGTCGGGCCACGTCCCGCCAGCCGCAATCATCGCGGCTTCGAGTGCGCCTGTCCGTTGCGCGAGCTGCGCCTCTGCAGCCCGAACGTCATCCGACGCGTTTGAGGCCCGCCGCGCGGCGTCTGCCGCGGCGACGAGCGCCGCGCGGCGCGGGAGAAGGGCGTCCGCACTGGAGGTCGGAGGAAGACCAAGGGCCTCCGCTGCAGCCTGCACGTTGAGATCCTGAGCGGCCGCGGCGTCAACGGCAGTCGAGTGGGCGGCGCGGAGGCGCCTTGCCTCGCCCAAGCGCCGCTCGAGGTCCTGATCCCAGCGGTGCGATGCCAAACGGGCCTCCCGCGCGCGCCAGTACGTCTCGCGGAGGGCATCATCGGCGCGCATCGCCGCTGCAAACTGGTCGGCTGTGGCCGCCGTGAGCGTGCGCCGGTGCGCCGTCCAGGCCGCGTCACGGCGCTCGCGGCTCTCCTCGACATCATGGTGGGAGATCTCGGGTTCGGGCGGCACGACCTCCTGGCCGTCGGTGGCCTCCGCAATCCCGACCTCCGCTTCGGCGAGGGCCGCGGCCGCGTGGGCCCGCCACGTCGCCGCTTCCAACGCTCGGCGTGCGAGCGCCTTGAGCTCAGCCTCCTCTGGCGGTCCGTCGAGGACGAGATCAGCCCAACCCGAGGGAAGGTCAGCGCACTGGTCTCTCGCGAGCCTCTCGGCATCGGCGGCGCGCTCGGCCAGTCGGGCGACCTCTCGCGCGTCGTGCTGCCAGGCGCCAAGGGCGGTCTCAAGCTCCGCCAGGCCGATTGGCTCAGCCACCGGCGCTCCAAGCCGATCCTCCGCATCCTGGCGTTGCGCCTCGAGATCGGCGCGGCGCCCTCCAGCGGCAAGGGCCGCGTCGACCGCGCGGCGGAGCGCAATGCGCAGGTTTGGCGGCAGGAGGAGGTCGCCCAGCGGACTGTCGGGACCAGCGATTTGCAGCTTATGCTCATCGATCCTCTCTTTGGTCTCGGTGCGCGACCTGCGGAGCGCGGGCAGATCAACGGCCGCCGTCATGGCGCGGCCGACGAGTGGTTCGCTGTCATTGAGCACGCTCGCGTCCAGTCGGTCGAGCTCCGACGCGATCTCGAGATCGGCGTCGTCCTCCGGCAGCTCAGCCAGTTTCTCGACCGCCCGAGCACGGGTGCTCCGCGCACTCTCCGCCGTGTGGGCCGCGGCCTCGCGGCGCCCCTGAATGGCATGGGCGCGGAGAAGCACCTCCTTCGGCAGATCCGGGCCAGCCGGAAGGTCGCGAAGCTGCGTGTCGATCTCTCGGAGCTCAGCGGCGATCTCGCGCCGCGCGGCTGTCGTTTTCCAGAGCGTGAGGCGCCGCTGCGCGTCCGCCAGCGCGGCCTCGGCCTTCCGCCTGTGCTCGGCGCTCCGCTCGTGATCGGCCGCGAGCCTGTCGAAGCGGTCCGGAGAAAGTCGGGCCTCGGCGATGCGCTCGTCAAGCGCCTTCAAATTGTGCTTTGTGGTGACCAACTGCGTCGCCCGACCGCCCCTTTTATGAATGCACTCAACGTCCGACTGCACTTGGTCGAGCGCCGCCGACAGCCCCGAGAGGCCGGAGACGCCGGCGTGCAGCAATTGGCCGAGATCGCCCCTGGCCCTCGCAATGTCGGCGCCGCCATCGCGCAGAACCGCTTCGTCGAGGCAAAACCGCGTCCGGTATCCATCGCGGTCGAGCCCATGGAGAAGTGCTTGGACCCGGCTCTCGGCCACCGGATGGCCCGCCGCATCCGAGAGGGAACCGTCGCGTTTGCCAGTGCGCCTGAGCGTCAGCGCGCCGCTCGCCGTCTCGAGGGTCGCTCCGATCACAAGGTCACGGCGGTCGAACTGAAAGGCGAAGGGCGTTCTTTGCGGGATCTTGAAGAGGAGGTCGAGCCAGGCTGAGAAGACAGTGCTTTTGCCCGCTTCGTTGTCGCCATAGATCACCGTCAGGTCCGTCTCCGGTGCCGAGCCGAGATCGATCACATGGTCGCTGAACCGGCCATACCGGATCAAATCCAGCCGGCGGAGCCTCACGGAGCGCCGCCGGCCGCGAGCCGCGCCGCAACCGCCGACACGCCCTCGGCGATCAGATCGTCCAGACTGGCCTCGTCGAGCGTGTCGCCGATCTCAGGCGGAAGTGCGTTGCGCCATTGGGCGAGCAGCTCGGCTGCCTCGTCTCGGAAACCGGGCGTCGCGGCTTCCTCCGCCATCATCTGTGCAAGCTCCTCGCCGGGGCCCGGTGCGGTGCTCGGATCAGTGCGGGCAAAGCGGACGGCATCTATCGCGACGCCGGGGACGGCCTCCGCAGCCCGCTCCGCCAGTTCATGGGCGAGCCCGGGCTCCGCAGCGAGCTGGGGTGCACCGGAGAGAAGGAGGCGCGCCGCGACCCTGTGGTCCACTTGCGCCAGGCCGGAGAGCGCGCTCTCGATCGCGGCGATCCGGGCGCCTTGGCTCTCCGCCGAGCTGAGGTCGATGGCCACCGTCTCGAAGGCAAGGCCGGCGATTGGCACGGTCTGCAGTTCTGTCCCGTCGCGCGTCACCGTTGCTAGGGTCGCGGAGCCACGCCCAGGCTCCCGGATATGGCGGCCCTGAGGGATGCCCGGCATAACCGCGACGGCGCGCCCGGCGCGGTACTCCGCCCGCCGGTGGATGTGGCCGAGGGCCCAATACTCATACCCATGTGCCAGGAGATCGGTCTCGGCGCAGGGCGCATAGGGGTCGTGGCCTGCCGCTCCACCGAGCGAGGTGTGCATCAGACCGATGTTGATCCGCCCGGGCACGGCACGCGGGTAGCGCGGCAGCAGGCTCTCGTCCACGTGACGCGCGGCGAAGCCGATCCCGTGGAGGGCGGCCCCGGCGATCTCGACGGTCGGGCGGTCCTGGTCGAGCAAAAAAACCGATGCATCGAGCGGCCCGTATCGCTCGTGATCGAGGAGCGCGTCGTGGTTGCCCCGGATCAGCACTGTCGGAATGCCGGCCCGCCCGAGCCGGGCCAGATGCCCCGCAAGTTGCGTAAGCCGCGTCACGTCGAGGGCACTCGTGTCGAACACATCTCCGGCCAAGAGGAGCGCGTCGACCTGATGCTGACGCGCGGCCTCGACAAGCCGCGAGAGCACGCCCTCGGCGTGGTCGCGAAGCGCATCCGCAAGGCTCGGATTGCGCAGCGCCTGCGAGCGGAGAGGCGCGCCAATGTGGAGGTCGGCCGCGTGAAGCACCCTCATCAGAGGCGCGCGC
>JBCCWM010000044.1:0-16895 GCA_039193505.1 Pseudomonadota bacterium
CGCCTGCCGCTTCCGCCACTTGGCGACCCTCTTCGCGACGATGCCCAACTCACGGCGCCGCTCCGCGGTCGAAGCCTGCGATCGCCGTATCGCTGCTCTGATGGCGTGCGTGGTCGTGGCGCAACCATGACGTATCTATCCCACAAGGCGTCCTTCCGATCCTCCGAACGGATCGTACCATTAATCCATGTGATCATACACTTAGGCGCCTTGGAGCAGGGGAAGTCAATGCCGCGATACGCACTCCGGATCGAGTATGACGGCACACCGTTTCATGGCTGGCAGCGTCAGCGGAACGCAGCCTCGGTGCAGGCCAACGTCGAAGCCGCGCTGCAGCGGCTCGAACCCGACCCAGGGGCAGTCGTCGCGGCAGGTCGGACGGATGCAGGCGTGCACGCAACTTGGCAGGTGGCTCATGTCGATCTGCCCCGTGCTTGGAGCCCGTTTCGTTTGTCGGAGGCGCTGAACCATCACCTCAAACCTGCACCAATTGCCGTTCTGGCGGCCGCGGACGTCGGCGGCGACTTTCACGCGCGCTTCGATGCGATCGAACGGCGTTACGTCTATCGGCTTGCCTGTCGCCGCGCGCCCCTCGCGCTTGGCCGAACGCGCTTCTGGCGGGTCAACCACGATCTTGATCGGGACGCCATGATCGAGGGCGCGATGCACCTGATCGGGCGGCACGACTTTACGACCTTCCGCTCGTCCATCTGCCAAGCCAAGAGCCCTGTGAAGACCCTCGACGAGGTCCTGATCGACAGGTGCCCACTTGACGGCGGGGCTGAGTTCCGCATCTCCCTGCGTGCACGGAGCTTTCTCCACAATCAGGTCCGATCGATCGTCGGCACGCTCGAGCGGGTCGGTGCTGGCGCATGGGCGCCGAGCGATGTCGGCCGTGCGCTTGCCGCGCGCAGTCGGGCATCCTGCGGACCGGTCTGTCCGCCGGACGGACTCTATCTCTCGCGGGTGCGCTATGACCAAGACCCGTTCACACCGTCTCCGCCGCACTAGGGCCAAGGGTTGCAAAAAAGATCTCGCGATCGAGGAGAAACATGTCGGCCAGGGCAGCAATTTCAGCGGCGAGAGGCCGATCCTCCTGTAGCGGTGGCGCGTGGCGCCGAACCGCCTCTGCGATGCTCTTTGCTTGATCCGAATACTCTTCCTCCCCCGTGATGTGCATTGCCTGGGACACGGCGAGCGACAGGATGGCGAGGATGAGCGCGAAGTCCGATAAATGCTGAGCAGTCTGGCGCGCGGCAGTCGTTCCCATAGAAACCACATCTTGGTTGGCGCCATTCGTTGAGATCGACTGGCTCGACGCAGGCACCGCGCGCGTCCGCATCTCCGCCAACAGCGCCGTCGCCGTCACCTGCGCCCCCATCAGGCCCGACGTCAGCCCCGGCGGCCCGCCCGAGAGGAAGGCGGGCAGTCCCTCGTTGAGCCGCTCATCCGTCACACGCGCGATCTGTCGTTCGCCCAGAGAGGCAAGGCTGAGGACCGCAGCCGAACAAGTGTCGGAGGCAAGGGCAATGTGGCTGCCCATAAAGTTCCCCCCGTGGAGCGCCGGAACCAGTGCCTCTGGGAAAATCGGATTGTCTGAGGCCGAATTCAACTCACGTGTAACGACCAAACGGTGCCAGTCGAGCGCATCGAGCGCGGCGCCGATCACTTGCGGTGCGCATCGCAGCGTGTAGGCGTCCTGGGGCGAGCGGACCCGACCGCTCATGCCGTCGACGGCAAGTCGTCTCGTGTCGGCCCTCCGTCCGGTTCGGACAGCGTCGTTCAGGGCACGCGTCACGCGAAGCTGACCCGGGTGGGGACGCACTTCGGCAAACGCGACGTCCCACGCCTCAGTACGGACAGCGAGGACTTCACCCAAGGCCGCCGTGAGGGCAATCGCCCATGCAGCAATCCGCGCCGCGCGGTCGGCATTCAGAACCGCAACGCCGGTCATAGCCGAAGTGCCATTCACCAGAGCGAGCCCGTCGCGAGCTACAAGCGTGATCGGCGCGCGGCCCATCCACGAAAATGCCTCCTCAGCTGGAAGTGGCTTGCCGCTCTCAGTCAAGAACCCGGCCTTTCCTTGCAGCGACAACGCCACATGGGCGAGGGGCGTGAGATCACCCGATGCGCCTACGGTGCCGCGGCTCGGAACGAGCGGCGCCAAGCCAGAAGACAAAACGCTCAAGAGTGCATCAACGGCCTCCGGTGAGGCGCCTGAAACGCCCTTTGATATAGAGACAAGCCGCGCGACAAGAATTGACCGAGCCGTGGCCCAGTCAAACATCGGTTCAACACCAGAGGCGAGGTGGTGGACCAAATTGGCCTGCAGCCGCGCGAGATCCTTCGCCGCGATGGAGCGATCGGCCAAGGGTCCGAAGCCTGTGGTCACCCCGTAGATGTGTCGGCCATCGTTGATGCACTTGAGCATTCTTTCATGAGCGGCCGCAATACTTGCATGCACCGAAGCCGAAATGGCTATGACGCGTTGACCTTCGGCGACGATCGCAGCATCTTCAATATTCAGATCTCGATCCGAACATAGGTTAACTGAAGACGTCTCTGGGGGCGACTCTTGAAGCGTCACTGGTATCTGTCCGAGGTGATTTCTTTTCGTCAATTCGGGGTCGCGTCAACGAGGGAGACGCGACCTAGTGTTTTCTTGCAGACCCAGACCCGCATTTTGGACAACACCGTTGTTCATGTCCAAAGCAAAATGGGCACCGAGAATGCAGACCGCGAGATAAAATGCGGTCCAGCAGTACAGCTGCTCAGCTATGCAGCCTGCGGGTCGACAGTGAGCCCGATCGCCTCGGCATACTTGAGCCACGTTTCCACGGAAGCCACGACTGCGCGAACCTCAATCGCGATCAACTCGATCCCGACTAGCGAGACACGTACAAACGCATCGATAACGACCCCTTTGTCGAGGATACGATCGACGACCTCGGCGAGGCTCGTAGACGCGAGACTTTTTTCTATAGCCATGCTTTTACCTTTCATTAGACGCAGAGTGAGTGGGATTTCTTTTGTCACTCATTTCCCAGGCTCTATTATTTACAAAAGATATGAGCTCATCGTTGACATCAGGTTAAATTTTCTTTGGATCAGGCGCTCTTTGATTGAGAAACGCTGCTTGGCGCCACATCTTTTTGAGCCTGAGCCAAGAACTCTGCCAACATCATCCGCAAATCGTACTTGAGTTCAGTGTCGGGCTTAGCTGCGCTCGACAGGGCATGGCTGCGCTCCTCGAGCGCCACAACCTGCTGGTCGAACCGCCGCAGCACATGTTGGAGTGCGGAAGACAGTCGAGACAGTCCTTCTCTTTCCTCAGGGGGCAAAGTTACGGGGCTGCGCGAGTTGGCTTGGTTCGAAAGCCTGGCTTCGATTGCGTCCAGACGGTGCTCGATCCCTTGCAGCGAGTCACCATCTGGGTTTCTTTCGATGCGGCTGACTTGCGTGTCAAATCGGCGAAGCACGCCCTGCATGGCAACAGACAATCGGCCAATCCCCTGGCGCTCTGCCTCAAGGGAGACGCCCTCGCGATGCGTCAGCAGGTCAATCGACGCCTGCAACCGCGCCAAGTTTTCTGACGATGATGGGATCTCCTGGCTCGAAATCTCGTCGCGCAAGGAGTTTAGCGCCGATACGACAGAGGTATTTTGCTCAGTAGCCCGCAGATCGGCAACCGCATTGGCAACGTCTTGGAGCTTTGGGCCCAGATCTGCAGTCGCGGTCTCAAGGCGCTGCAGGCGATCTACAACCGGATCGATTGCAGCTTTGATGGCAACGTCCAGGCCAAAGGCTCCGTCGTTGTCTTTGGTCGGCTTGGTCAGCAGGCGTTCCAGGAGGTCGCCATTGCGCCGCCCTTCTCCCCGAAGCGCAGCGAGCCTATCAAGAACCGAGGCTTGCCAGGCTTGCCCATCCGCCTGCGCTGAAGCCACTTTGTCCGAGAGGCTCGCAAGCGGTGCGAGCGCTTCAACGGTATGAGCGAGCAGTTCGTCGCAGGTTTCGGCGATCGGTTCGATTTGGCGAGAGAGGCCATCAAGCCGCGTGTCCACAGCGTCTCGCGATGGGCGGCCGGCCTTCGACAACTCCTCAAGCGCGAGCTTGGTCTCGCCACGAAAGCTGCCCAGGTCCGACAGGAGACGAAAGCACGCCTCGCGAACGGTGTCCTGCCGGTCTCGATCCTGGTCTCTAAGGCGACGCAGAGCTGTGTCGACCGCCTCCGAGAGCGCATCGGCGTCGGCGCCCCGCTGGCCGCCGAAAAACTCCGTCATGGCAGACAGGCGCTCCAATACACGGTCGAGTTGACCATGTGGCTCGTGCCCTTTCAGCGCGGCAAACTGCGCTTTCATGTCATCGGGTATGGACTGGAGACGATGTGCAATCGCTTCGAACGGAGCGGTTCTCTCAAGAAGGGTTGATGCAGAGGTGCTCAGCGCCTCTAGTCGCTTGGACAAATCGTCATCCGAGGCGCCGGAGGGTGTGCCTGTGAGCGACTGACTGTCGGCAAGTACAGCCTCAAACGCACTTGCGAGCTTTTCGAGCCGTTCTGATGTTTGCGCGACCGGTTCGATGGTGGCCAGTCGCTGGTGGACTGCGTCAAGTCGAGATGCGATCTCTGTTGTCACAGAGGGGCTGTAGGCGGGGCGCGCGACCAATTCCTGGAGTGCATTCGCCAATGCACCGTTGGCAGAAAGCTGGGTCGCAATGTCGTTCAATTGCGCGATCGCAGCGGACTGAGCACCTTCGATCCTCTCAATCGAAGAGGCGAGGGTGGTCTCGTTTTTTTCGTCTGCAGTGCCGTCGATGGGGCCTTCTTGCGATTTCACGGAGATTTGCAGTCTCTGAGAGAGTTCGGAAAGGCCGGTTTCAATGGTTGCCTGCAGATGGGACACCGCGCTCTGCGTCGCTTCGACGCTTGCGTCATCGCCTCCTCGCAGCGACACCAGCAGGGTGAGGAGTTCGGTTGTCACGGTCTCGACCCGACGGAAGCGCTCCTCAACGGCGCTTAGGGCTTCTTCTTTTCCTGCTAACGCCGCCCCCGCTGAGGCGATGGCGCCTTGAAGATCGCTCAACGATTGGTTGTCTGCTCCGCGGAGGTCCGACAGTTCGGCACTCAGTAGATCCCCAACGCGGGTCAGAAGACCTTCTTTCCAAGAGTCGCCGGTGCCGCCGAGGCCGAGGGCTTCCTTGAGCGATGTCAGCACATCCCCATCTGGAGCAAAGACCTCGCTGAGCGCGGACGAAATCGACCCCTTCAGGTCGCCTTCGCCCCGTTTCTCGATCGCCTGCCTCAAATCCGTCAGGGTCTCGTCCCCACCGCGCAGATCCAGAAGCGAGGTGCCAAGCGTGTCTTGCAGGCGCGTCTCGATCCTCCCAGCGAGACCGTCGATTGCTGTGTTGAGCTCGTCCGCCGTCACGGCGCCGCTCGCCAGAGCCGCGTCAAGCGCGCCTCGGAACGCCTCGAGCGTCACCGCCTCCTCCCCGCGAAGCTCCGCCAAGGAGCGACCAAGGCTCTCGGTCACTGTTGCAGGAACGGCCTCCACGACACTGCGCAAAGCGCTCTCCCTCGCGCGCTGCTGTGTTTCCATTCGATCGACAGACGTGCGCAACGCAGTCAGGTCCTCAGCCTTTGGCGCCTGGCCTTCAACCTTCCCGAGCGCCGCAGCGATCGTGGCCAGCGCATCGGACTGTGCGCTCAGCGCTCCGGTTATGACGTCGCGAAACAACGTGCCGTCAGTCGGCCCAAAGGCCTCCTTGAGGGCTGCAATGTCAGAGTGCAGTCCTTCCTGGGCCGCCTTCGCCGCCGCCACTTCCTTTTGAAGAGTCGTCAGTGCGTCACCGATCTCGCCGGCTGCGCCCGCCTCGTTCAGCGCAGCCTTGACGTCGCTCGCGCGTGCGTCGACAGCCTCCGCAAGGCTTTGAAGCGAGGCAAGGATCGATGCAGGATTGGCCGCTGATGAAACAGCCTCCGAGAGCCCATTCAAACGTGTCTCAAGCCGGAGCCCAAGGGCGTTCAGCGCATCGTCGCCAGTTGTTTTTTCGCCAAGTGCCGCACCAATCTCATCCAGTCGGGCGAGGAGTGGCGCGGTGCCCTGGTGCACGGAATCGAGCTTGGTTTCCAAAGCCTCTTGGGCATCCGCTGAGCGCGCGTCGCTCTCCTGCAGGCGCGCGAGAATGGGAGCCAAGTCGGGCGCATTCGGCCGTGCGGCTTCCGCCGCCTCGAGGAGGGTCTCACCAAGTGCGGATTGCGCCGCACCAAGCGCTCGGATGTCATCCGCGACGGCGCCGATCGATGCGCGGAGATCGGCAAAACCATCCGTGTCGTTCGCCTGAGATTTGAGCGCGTCGAGTGCCTGCAGCAACGCCGCACCGGACGACTCGGCAGCGGCGGCCCGCTCTTCGAGGGACGCAAGACGCGGGTTGATCGCGCTCCTTTCTGGAGACTGGATCCGCGCCTCGAGACTGCGCAGGGCTGCAAGAACCATGCGCAGCGGGGCGTCGGCCGGAACGACGGCGTCCCGTGCTGCCGTGATCGTTTCAAGCTCCGCAGACAGCGCTGCGCGGAGGGCATCTGGGGCCGTTTCCTCTCCAAGGCGCGTTGCCAGTGCATCCGGCAGTTCGGCCAAGGCGGCGTCGAGCGCTGCCAGCGTCGGCGTGAGGTCGGCGCTCTCTTTCGACGCAGGGTCCGCCTCCACAAGACGGTCGAGCAGCATGTCAGACGTGCTTTGCAGCCGTTCAAGGCGCTGTCTGAGGATCTGATAGACCTTTTCGCCGGACGGAAGCGCGCTCAGAAGGCGGCGCTCTAACTCGCTCAACTGCCGTGCGACATCGGCCACCTGCTCGCCACTTGCCAGAGGTGTCGCGGGCATATGCTCGGCCAATAGGTCGGCGATTGCTCCGATGTCGAGCACCGGGGCCGGAGCGTCCCCCTCCAGGCTGGCCTCAATCTTCTCAGCCAGTTGATCAATCCTCTGCGCGAGCGCATCGACGTCGGGCTGCGGGGTGACGTCATCCGCCTCCTCACCCTCGACCCGCACCAGCCCCTGCGCAGTCAAACGTGCAGCTTCGATCGCAAAGGCGGCGCTCAACCCGGCATGGGCCCGCACGGCCTCGGCCGCGTCGCTTTCCGCTGTTGCCAGAGCGGCCAGGAGGTCCCGCGCCGGCGCCGCGAGGGGCGCGTCCCCCTCCGGCCGCTCGATGGCACGCAGCGTTCCATCGACATCGCCGAGGGCCTCACTCAGCGCTTCGACATGATCCTCCGGCAGGCGGAATGCGTAGTGGCTCCGCGCGAGACGGAACAGCGGGCCCTCCACGATCTCCTGAAGAAGGTCGAGAATCTCGCCTTCGGCCGCAGCCGGATTGAGCGTTATCTCGAGCACGTGGTCGACGAGTCCTGCAGCCACGAGGGCGTCGAGGTGGTCAGTAGTCTCGGTCTCCTGGGACATGGTCGTGCCTTGCAACCGCGTCAAAGCGACGCCTTTACTTCGAATTAGGCGCTAAGCCCTACCAACTGATTAACTATGGCGGACATCACTCGATCCGACCGAATGGTCCGAGGTTCAGGTCCAGATCATCCAGAGAAACCCCAAACTGCGCAGCAAGCTCCTGGATTTTTGTGCCCGCACGCATGAGGGTCAGCCCAACGCGCTCTTCCTCATCCGGTGTCAGCGCGCCGGCCTCCATCCGTCGGATTGCTTGCAGTTCCATCAATTGACGCAGGAATTCGAGAATCGCGAGGACCAGTCTGGCAAGATCTTGCTCGACAGTGTCCGGATCGAGCTTGAGGCGGCCATCTCGCCCGGCGCCGGCTTGGCTCAACAGTTTGCGCGCGGCTTCGGCACAGCCCTCCGCGTCAAGCTCCAGCGTTGCGGACGACATCCGTGATCTCCTCTTCCTGATCGAGCGGCGTGACAAAACTGAACGGTGGGAACGGCCCGGTCACCACGCAGCGCGCTCCGCCGCCGCCGGGAATGAGCTGACGCGCGTGGCGCGCGAGTTCCGTCCTTAGCCCGCCGACCCGTGCCTCTTCGACGAGGAGTGCGAGGTCGGCGCCCGCCAGGAATGGGACGATTTGCTGACCATGCGCCCCGTGTGCAGCCGCCGCAAGAGCCGCCAGATGATCAAAGGCTCGCTGCGAAAGCGCACGTGCCGATCGTCGCTCCTCCGCGCGATCGGCGAGGTACCTGACGCCGCCCGACGCCTCGCGCTTGAGGGGTTGACGCGGATAGGTGAGCGTGACAACGACCTCTGTCAAGCCCGTCAACCGCGTCAGATCAGCAGCGATACGCGCCGAGTTGCGACGCATGATTGCGACGATGTGCGATTCCGAGAGGGTGGCGCGCGACAAAGGCACAAATCTGGGTTCGTCGCGCCGGAGCGCCGCAATCAGATCCACCCGTTCTTCCCGCGCACCGAGAGACCTCACCAAGCGCACCGCCGCCATGCCGTTGACGAGGACCGACGGGGCGAGGCCGTGCCGCGCACGAAGACCTGCGCCTGGAGGACGGTCGGTGAAACCCAGGAATTCGCTCATTGTCCCCTCAGCGCTGATGATCGACGCGGACCGCGACGCGGCCCCGACCCAAGCTCTCAGGTCGGCCCCGTTGCTCGGGAGAGGTCTGGACCGGCGACGTCTGTTGCATCGTGCAAATCATGCCCGCCGGTCGGTTGATCGATGGTTAACGCTGGCCCGCCACGGTCCGTGTGATCCCAATCTGCGTTGCTCATCGGACCGTCACGGAGGGTCCCTCACCCCGGCGTACCGTGCAGGGGGCCGAGAGCACCACGTGGAGACCAACGAAAACGAGGTCGACATCGGCGACGGAGAGCCAGAGTTCGCCGCGCAGAACGACACCGCGCGCAAGAAGTCTGTCCACCACATCCACGAGTGCAGGAGCGCTGCCGTCGGGTGGGTCTGCCTCATCGAAGACCTCGAGCGTGATCCCCGTCACAACCGTCCCTCTCTTGGATCCCAATCGGTTGCCACGGGCTTCGTGGTGCCGGTCCCGTCTGCAAAGCTGTAGGCCGGCCAAGGGCCGCTCAGCTCGAGCGTGAGGTTGAGCCGGACCAGACGCGCGTGCTCCCGCTCCGCCATGGCGATCAAGGTGAGCACGGCTTGGCGATCCACCAAAAGAGCCTGAGCGACAAGGCTGTTGGCGCCAGCGGCCATTGGGCGCCACGAGCGACAGAGGGGGTGGATCGAGGCTTCAAGCTCCGTCACGGCATCGCGCTGGGCGTGTGCATCGCGGCGGCGCGCATCTCGAACAGCACGCCGGCGCGTCAGATAGTGCCGTCCTCCCTCAAAGGCGACCTCGTCACGCTGGATCGCCGGCCTGGGCTGCGTCAACCGCACTTTCAGCCCGTACTCGGCCGCACCTGCAAGTCCCTCGAGCCCGGCCCGGTAGACCGCTGCGTGCTTTGCTAAGAGGGCACGGGCGGCAGGCTCGCCGGAGACCGCCCCACCGAACCGCGCCGGCAGCACGTCATGGGCCGCTGCATATGCCGAGAGAACGGCGTTGTGGTGGAGCGCTGCCTCCGCCTCCTCCGCCAGAGCGGCAGCATCGGGCGGATCGGCACTCAAATCCTGGCGCGCCACCCGCACATCCTCCGCTGGAAGCGGCGAATAAAGAAGTGCAAGGCCCTCGGACGTCACCCGGAAATGCGGTGCGACGCCCGCGGGCGGAGGTGTCGCAGCGCTCACCACGCCGTGGACGGCATAGCGCAGACGGGTCACGCAGCACTCTCCCGGCGTCGCGGAGTGCCGAGCGGACGGGGCTCCGCCTCCCCCTCACGATGGAGCCGCAGGAGCGGAACGTCCCAGGGGTCGACCTTGAACCCGGCGGCCCACAGCACAGCTCGGTGCGTCGCGATCCGCCGGAGGAGCCGCGCGGACACAACCTGTGCCTCAAGCTCGTCGGTTTCTGCGGCATCGAGATCGGCGCGTTGAAGGTTGGCGACCCGCGCTGCCAACTGGCGCGAGATCTCGGTGACATCGGCGTCGGCCGGCATGTCGAGGGCCATCTCAGCCCGCAGGACGTCGCGGCGCGTGATCGGCTCAAGCGCGAGCGCAGAAAAGGACACGGCAGGCGAAGGGCCGATCATGCGGATGGTGTACCCTTCGGACCACGTCTCATCGATCGCCTCGAGCGCAGCCTCCAAGGCAGACACCGTGTCGCTCCTGGTGAGGACCACGACGTTGACGAGAAGCTCCTCCTCAGTGCATGGCAACGCCACGCAGTCTTCGACGACCGCCTCAAGCGCGGCCACATGGGCACCGACCAAACGTCTGCGCAACGCAGCCACCGCGCTGACCAGGGCGCTCGCCCCCACAGCCGCACCATCGGCGAAGATCGGCGCGAGTTCCGGCGCATCGCGAAACGCGCTCAGGACGGCATCCGGCGCCCACTCAACGGTGATTTGGTACTGGACCCGACCATCGAGCTCGGCCAGTGTCTCCCTCAGTCCATCATAGCCCCCCGCGAGGGCCATTTCCGCGCACAGCGGCGTGACGCCCTGATTGGGAAGCGCGGGCAAGACCGTGCCAACGCGCGCGAAGGCCTCGAAGGTGCGTTGGCGGGCAACGAGGACCCCTGCGGCCCGCCCCCTCGCCTCCGGGTCCGCGCGGGCCCAGAGCTTGCCGACCGCCGAGGTCGACGCCCCAGTCTCGATCACGGCTGCGAGCTCTCGGTGATGAACCATCTTCAGCTCGCGACCGGGCCACGCGGCCTCACCCGCAGAGTGTGCGGCCTCAGCGTCATCGGACCACATGACCGCAAGCAAGGTTGAATAAGGGGTCACGACCGGTCTCCTTCTCTCGCACTCGCCGGGGGGAGGTCCCACGCAGACGGCGCAGCCCGCGCGGCGTCACTTGCCCGGCGCTCCTCCAAGGCGGCTTCGATGTCATCTGGCGTGAGGGCGACGGAGAGGGTGGTGTCGCGGAGCGCGCGACGGGCCGCCTGCCGTGCGGCGTCGGTCACCAGAGCGGCGAGGTCGGCGCCGCTCCATCCTGCCGTTCTGGACGCGAGATCGGTTACATCAAACTCGGACACGACCGGCCGGCCCCGCAAATGCGCTCCGAGGATCTCAGCCCGAGCGGCCGTATCGGGCGCGTCGATGGGGATGACCAGATCGAAGCGGCCCGGCCGTACCAGCGCTGGATCGATCGCGTCGACCCGGTTCGTGGCTGCGAGAACGAAGACGCCCTGACCTTGCAAGACGCCGTCGATCTCGATCAGAAGTTGCGCGACGACGCGCTCGAGCGCAGCATCCGCCCGCCCTCGGCGGGGGGCGATCACATCGATCTCGTCGACAAAGACAATCGCCGGCGCGGCTTGGCGCGCTTTGTCAAAGAGATCGGCGACCGCGCGCTCGGCGCCGCCGAGATAAGGGGACAAGAGGGTTGCCGCGCGCACGGGCACAAAATTCACACCGCTCTCCGTCGCGAGCGCCCTTGCGAGCATGGTTTTGCCACCGCCCGGCGGACCGGAGAGGAGCACGCCGCGTGCGGGTGCGAGCCCGAGGTCCCGCATGAGCTCCGGATGGTTCAACGGCCACAAAACCGCCTCGGCGAGCGCGGCCTTCGCGGCATCGAGCCCTCCGATGTCGGACCATCGGGTCTCCGGCGTCTCGAGGCGTGCCTCGCGCAACAGGCTCGGACGACTGAGCGCGCGTGCAGCATCCAAGTCGCTCTGTCGAATCTCGAGGGTTTCGGCCACAATTCGCTCGACCCCGCCGGCCGCATCGCTGGCCCGGGTCAGTGCCTCGATCCCAGCCTCTCGCGCGAGCGCTGCCAGATCGGCACCCACTGCGCCGTGCGTCAAGGCGGCAATTGCTGCCAGATCGACATCGGCGGCAAGGGCCGCGTCTTCCAGATGGACTGCCAAGATGTCCTCGCGCTCGGCTTGGGTCGGCGCGCCGAACGTCAGTTCGCGGTCAAACCTCCCGGGGCGGCGGAGCGCCGGGTCGAGCGCGTTTGGCAAATTGGTCGCGGCCATCACAATCACACGGCCACGGTCCGAGAGACCGTCCATGAGGGTCAAGAGTTGTGCCACGACACGGCGCTCGAGCTGCTTTTCGCCTGAGAGCGCCTCGCGCTTCGGGGCGATCGCATCGACCTCGTCTATGAAGATGATCGCGGGTGCGGCGCGCTCGGCCTGTTCGAAGATCTGTCTGAGCTTTTGTTCGCTGTCCCCGTAGTGCTTAGAGACGATTTCCGGTCCATTGATCTGGAAAAACTGCGCCTCCGAGGCTTCCGCCACCGCCCGCGCGAGGAGCGTTTTTCCCGAGCCAGGCGGTCCCGTAAACAGAACCCCGCGCGGTGGCGACAGTCCAAGCCTCGCAAAGAGATCGGGGCGCTGGAGCGGCAGGTCCACCATCTCGCGGAGCCGGGAAATTTGGGAAGAGAGGCCGCCGATCATCGGATATGGAGCCGGTTCTGCCCCAGCGTCGACTTCAACGAGCGTGTCGGATGTCACGCGAACGGGTCCTTGCGGCTCCGTCTCCACCACAGTCCAACCGGGCCCCTGCGCAAGGCCCGGCCGCCCAGGGATGACATCCCCCACCGCCAGCGGCCAGTCGGCGTAGGCGTCGGCAAAGGCACCCCTCGGTGCTGTGCGTGCCGTCGGCGCGAGGCGCACCCGTCGCGCGGGCGGCAGCAGAACCGGGGCAACGACAACGGTGTCGCCGAGCCCGGCGCGAGCGTTTGCGCGCGTTCGGTCATCGAGGCGGATTTGACGGTCGCGGCGGCCCTCAACGCGCTCCGGAAGGATGCGCAAATAAGCGGAGCGACCACCGGTGACCGCCACCAGATCGCCGGCGCGCAAGCCGAGCCCCGCCATCTCAGCCGGTGCCATGCGCGCCAGCGCGCGGTCGGCATCTGCCGGTGCCGCGCCGACGACCTCCAGTGTTAGGGTCGCCGCACCTGTCGACAGAGGCCCGGCCACTGTCACGCGGCACACCTTGGATGAGTGCTGCCGAACAACCGCTTCAGAAACATGCGCACCCTCGCGCGGATCGACCTCGGCACGGCGTGGCCAGCCTTCGCCGCGCGACGGCTTCCTGGGCGAGGTCCTGCCGCCGAAACACGGCACTGCGGGGTGCCGACATCCAATGTGCGCGTCACGGACCGGCCTGCCGAGCAGCGGCCACTTTTAGTCGGTTCAAGAGGGCTGCCTCCGCTTCCTCGAAGCTCTCTTCGTCGATCTCACCCTTGTCGAGGGCGCGCTCAAGTTCACCGAGCGTTCGACGAATTTCGGCGGGGTCGGACCATTCCGCCTCTGCTGCATCCTGGACTTTTGCGGCAAGCCACAAAACACCGCGGCCGGGACCGGACACAGGCAACGTCAGGAGTGTTGTCAAGAGGCCCATCGTTCACTCCGCTGCCATGGTTTCTGCCTCAAGATCGAGCGAGAGAGAAATAAAGTGGTAGGCTGGTGCGGGACCGACAAGGCTGATCTCAGCGTCCGCTCCGGGCGCAAACGCGGTTCTGGCCGCTGTCGCCTCCAACGCTGGGCCCAGTTCCGCATCGGTCGGGACGAGAAGGGCGGCGCGCAGCACTTGATTGTCCGCTTCGGGAGTCAAAATCCGCATGTCCTGGCAAGCGCTGCGAAGCGACGTCACCGCCACACGTTCCGCCGCCTTTCGCCGGTGGTCGAGCGCCTCGGCGACCCGCCGTCCGAACTCTATCCTCTCGAAATGGGCTTCGTGCCCAAGCGCCGCAAGTTGCGCGTGGCGCGCAGCAAAGCTTGGATCATCGCGCACCATCGCAGCAAAGGCCGCTTCCCGTGGAAACGACATCGACAGGCCGAATTCGACCAGCCCTGAATACGTGTGAAGGGCCGCTTCCAGCCGCCCGCGATGCTGAACCAGTCGGTCCCTGAGAGAGGCCTCGTCTCCTGCGATGACGCCGAAGCGCATGGGGAGAACCGTGATGTCCGCGCAGAGCGCTTCGAGAACCCGGGTGTGGGCGAGCATGTGTCGTCTCGTTTGCACGACAGGGCTCCCATCACTCGGGCTGATCACCACTGCCAACGCTTCGACCTCGAACAGGTCGAGCATGCCGCCCTTGAGGCCGGTCGCCTCCGCCAGAACAGCCCGCGCCTCCGGCACCCGATCGGCGTGAATGACACCATAAACGTACCGCGCACTCATCTCTCTACCTCGGATTTCTCAGCGCGAATCTCCAGGATGCCGTTCTTCAGGCGGATGTCGAGGGCAGCCTCGGAGAGGGCATCAGGCACCGGCACAGACGCCTCGAAGCGACGCGCTCCGGAGGTTCGGATGCGTAGTGCGCCGTCCACGCGTGTGACGTCGAGATCATCGGGAGAAATGCCTGGCAACTCCGCCGTTACAGTCCAGCTCGTCGGCTCGTCATAGACCTCGATGTCGGGCTTTCGCGCAGTCGGCGGTCTGGGCTTTGGTTTCGGTTCGGGATCTCTGCCGACATCAACACCGCCCACTCGGACACGGACACCGGTGTCGACCTTGACACCGCTTCGTCCTTCTTGCCTGTGCGTCTCCGCGGCCTCAACGACCTGGCCGAGCGTGTCGCTGAGCGCGCCTAGCAGCCCGCCCAAGCGGAGGTCGATCTCCTCGAGCGCCTCGCGTCCGGTGACACGTCCGCGTTTCCTCTCAGTCATCCCTGCCCCTTTCTCCGGCGCGTCACGCGCCCAGCTTGGCGAGGCGCGCTTCCATGTCGGCGATGCGCTCGCGCAGCGTTTCGTTTTCTGCGGTCAGCTCAGCCGCTTGGCTGGAGAGCATCGGATCGCTCTCCCACCAGTTGATGCCGAGCTCCTTTGCCTTATCAACGGTCGCCACCAGGATCCGCAGGCGGATCGACAGCAGCTCAATCCCGACGAGCGACACCGTCACATCGCCCGCGATCACAACACCTTTGTCCAGGATGCGCTCGAGAACGTCCGCGAGGCTGTCGCGGTGGATCGGGCTTTGCACCTCGAAGCTCATGACGCTGCTCCGCAGGCCACTCTCATAGTCGCGCCTCGGTCATGTCCTCGCGGTGGTAGCGGCGCAGACGCTCGAACGTGTCGACGTCGCCTTCGGCGCTCAACATCATCTCATATGTCGACAGGAGATCGTTGTCTCCGAGCCGAGCAGCCGCTTCGACCACATCCAGGATCACCCGCCAGCCATCCTCGTGGCGTTTGCAGGACACCACAGCATCGACGGGAAGATCGGTGAAGAGGGCGACGGACTGCCGTGCGAGGCTCATCGCCTCAATCAAGGTCAGGCGCCGAGGGGGCGCAGGGGGCGAGACCTTTGCCGCTTCGCTCAAGAGCTTTCCCCTGGCGTCAACCTACGATGCAAGACGCTCGTCCGCGCCTCGACTTGGGACAGCGCCCTTGCGGACCGCGCGTGCCGGCGCTCAAGCTGGTCGAGGTCACGGGACAGGCGCGCCGCCTCATACTCGAGGCGTACAAGCTCCACCGCCGCCTCCGTTCGGCTTTGCGGAACCTTACGTCCAACCATGAACGGGCGGGGATGAGAGACACTCGGTGCTTTCTTCATCACGCCACCTTTCCTTGCGGTCCGATTTCTGCCGGCGCGCCGAATGTGGCCCGCAAGGCTCGACCGAGACGATTGCGCCGTTCGGGGATATCGGAGGCGTCGCGCGACGCGTCCAAGCGGCTGCCGAGGATGTCGAGGCACACTTGAACAAAACGGCCATCCGCCGGATCGGGGACAATCCCTTCGGAGCGAAGGATCCGTGCGATCATCATTCCGGGCCGGAGGGATCCTCCGCCTCCCGGCTCAGACCGACATTTGAGCTGCCGCAGAAGCGCTACGATCTGGCGCGCGTGATCGATCCCAAGACCCGTGCGCCGGATGAGCATCTGAGCTTCGGTCTCAGCGGACAACTCGCTCAGATCGAAGGTGATCATCCGGTCCAGGAGCGCGTCCGGAGCCCGGTTGGTGCCGGCATACTCGAGCGGGTTCGAGGTGAAGATCACTCGAAACTCGGGATGTGCAATCACGTGGCGCGCACCGCGTGCCGGATTCGATATGACGAGAACCCGCTCCTCAAGCGCAGTCAGAAGTGCGTTGTTTGCCGCGGCCGATGCGCGGGTGAACTCGTCGTAGACAAGCGTTCGTCCTTCCATCATCGCCCGCGTCAGAACAGAATCGACCCATGCCGACCGCGTCTCCGTCTCGGTGCGGCGGACGGAGTGGATGTATGTGTCATGAATGGCCCGCGTCGCATAACCCAGCTCGCGCCCGACCAAATCGCCACTCGTCAGCGCATTGTCTCCTGTCACCAGGAGGTGTCCGTTTTGCATCAGATCCGCGATGTGCAGCGCGAGGGTCGTTTTTCCGACGCCTGCGGGTCCACGAAAATGCACGGCGAGCCCGGCTCGGAGGTAGACCATTGCCCGGCTGACGATCGAGTGGAGCTCTCCTTCGAGATAGAGGTCGGCTCGGGTCGGAAAGGGGCCGCCCTCGTGCTCACGCTCTTTTGGTTCGGAAAGCGAGGCGCCGCCTGACGTCGGCGTGTCGGTTGGCGCTCTCACGTGCGCCCGGTCGGGCAAGCTGCGGCGTCTCACGCATACGTCCTCTTCTCTGCTCACGCGAGACTTCAAGGACCATGGTTAGGAAATGATGAAGATCGGCAAAAAATGGGTCAAGACGCCGATAGACTGGATTGTACCCTCCCCTGTTTCGACCGGACCCCTTGGCCTGAGCCCTTGTGGATGACGCTGAGCAGGGGGATGTGTCCGAAGTGGAGATCGTCGCCGGCGGCGCCGCCGGGCGACTGCCGCGGCGTTTCGGATCGTCGAGTGACGCTCGATGGCCGGGAGAGCGCCTGATCCGGAGCGAGGCGCTCGGGCATCGGCCCGCTCTCGTGTCTCGGTGGCATGAGGAGGAGCGAACCG
>JBCCWM010000045.1:0-16840 GCA_039193505.1 Pseudomonadota bacterium
GGGACCTGTGTCCCCGGGGATCCGACCGACGTGGATGCCGTGACAGAGGCGGCACTGGCCCATCGGATCGACCTCGCAATTGTGGGTCCCGAGGCGCCCCTCGTGGCCGGGATCGCCGACGCGCTTCGGGCCGCAGGTGTCCCGACCCTCGGCCCAAGCAAGGAGGCCGCGCAGCTTGAGGCCTCCAAAGCCTTCGCCAAAGAGATCTGCGCAGCGGCTGGTGTGCCGACAGCGCCGGCGTTCCATGCCCGCGATGCTGCAGAGGCGCACGCGTATGTCGCGGCCCGGGGCGCACCGATCGTGGTGAAGGCCGACGGGCTCGCCGCTGGCAAGGGGGTCACGGTGGCCCAGGATCTTGAGAGTGCGCACGCTGCGGTGGAGGCGATCTTTGCTGGCATGCATGGACGGGCCGAGGCGCTGATCGAAGCTGTCTTGCCCGGCGAAGAGGCCTCATTTTTTGTCCTGACGGACGGCAAGACGGCGGTTCCGCTCGGCTCCGCGCAGGATCACAAGCGCCTTGGCGACGGCGATGTCGGTCCGAACACCGGCGGCATGGGTGCCTACACGCCGGCGCCTGTGGTCACCGCGGAGCTGGCAGCGGCTGTGATGGCAGAGATCGTTCACCCGACGCTCGCCGAGCTTTCGCGCCGGGGCATGCCCTATCAGGGCGTCCTCTTCGTCGGCCTGATGATCGACGAGGGCGCACCCTCGGTGGTGGAGTTCAATGTCAGGCTCGGCGATCCCGAGACACAGGCGCTGATGCTGCGCCTCGGGGCCCAAGTGCTCGACCTCTTTCACGCCGCCGCGACGGCGTCCCTCGCCGGCCACGGCCCGGTTTGGGCGGAAGATCATGCGATGGCCGTTGTGCTGGCCGCAGCGGGCTATCCTGGCGCTCCGAGAACCGGCGATGTCCTTGAGGGCCTCGGACCGCTGGCCCCTCGGACCGAGATCTTCCACGCCGGCACCGCCCTTCGAGACGACACCCTTGTCTCGGCAGGCGGACGGGTGCTCGCTGCGGCTGCGCGCGGCGGAAGCCTCCGCGAGGCGCGCGATCTGGCCTACGGCGCCCTCGACAAAATCACCCTGAAAGACGGACAGATCCGGCGCGACATCGGCGCCCGTGTCCTTGGACGCCGCTGACGTTCACACTTGTTTTTCAGGCATTTGCACGATCAATCCGTCGAGCGCGTCGGTGATCTTCAGCTGGCATGTGAGACGCGAGCGGACCGGGTCGGGTTGCCAGGCGAAGTCGAGCATGTCCTCCTCCATCGCGTCCTTTTTGGGCAATCGGTCAACCCAATCGGGGTCAACATAGACATGGCAGGTGGAGCAGGCGCACGCGCCGCCGCAATCGGCTTCAATGCCTGGAATTTGATTGTCCCGCGCGCCCTCCATCACTGTCAGACCGGTCTTAACCTCGACGACGTGCTCTGTACCGCCGTGCTCGATATAGGTGATTTTGGCCATCTATGTGTCCTTTTGGTCCGCAGAATTTGCCGGGACTGTCGAGGACGGCACACCAATTTGCAAGCCCGACAGACGCCGCAGCACTTGCGACGGCGCGGCTATGTTCATACTCTGTTCGCATGCCTCGTGACCCGGACTGGCCGAGACCGCCCGCCGCGCTTCCAGCGCGTCTCCTCGACCGGCCGCCCGAGGGCGCCGTGATCACGGTTGCGGGACTTGTGTTGGTGCGCCAGCGGCCCGGGACCGCCAAAGGCGTCATCTTCATCACGCTCGAGGACGAGACCGGTGTCGTCAATGTGGTTGTCTGGGCAAAGGTGTACGAAGCCTACCGTCGCCCCGTGGTCGCGGGGCGCCTCCTGCGCGTCACAGGGCCTCTGCAACGGGATGGCGCTGTGGTCCATGTCATCGCGCGGAGGATAGAGGATCTGTCACACCTCCTCGACCGGCTCGGCAACACGCAAAGCATGGGCCAGCCTGTCAACACATACGATGCCGGCGCGCCCCGTGCCCGCGGTACAAATCGCTAAACTGTGAGATTAACCGTCGGTAAAGGGATACTTTGAGTTTTAGACAGTTGCGTGGGATTTTGCCTGTTACACCGCCCGTGGCGGAGACGGATTGGGGGCACGCAGATGTTGACACTGACCGCGACCGACGCCGGCTTTCACAATGTGTCCCCGTTGGGAACGCCCCTGGCGCCGAACGTCATCCTCCGCACTCAAGGCAACATCGATGGCGCCTTTGTGCAGGATCCGGTCAGCGGCGTTTGGCAGTCCGCCGAAAGCGGGGATTATGCCGGCTGGAACGTTCGTCTCGAAGCAGCCTTCACTGAGGCTCCGGCGCCTGACAGCACACAGGCGACGCTTTCGGTCGAGGGTCTGGTTTTCACGCGCATCGATGCGGGAGAGGAGGTGGAGACAGGTCGCCTGTCCTTTGGCGGACCGATCTCGGTCGACGTGCTCCGCGCGGGGGCCGGAGCGCCGTGGGAGGGCACGGCGGCCGACGAGATCGAGGCCGTCCTCAGAGCCGACGGCCTTCTCGTCGAGGGGGGGGCGGGGATCGACGTGTTTGCCCTCTCCACCCCCGTTCTGCCGATCCGCGGGCCGGTGACGATCTTTGCCAGAGGCGGCGATGACAGCGTCGAGGGCACTCTTGCCGATGACATCATCTATGGCGGCACTGGAGATGACAGTCTGGCGGACGAGGGCGGACGCAACGAGATTTGGGGCCAGGCGGGTCATGACATCATCGCGCTTGGTCTCTTTTCCGAGCGCAGCATGGCCTCCGGCGGCGCTGGGGACGACCGTCTCAGCTCGCTGGTGGGTCATGACCGCCTGCTGGGGGAGGGCGGCGACGATGTCGTGCTCGGAGGGGGCGGAAACGATGCGCTCTACGGTCAGTCCGGATCGGACGTCCTCAATGGCGGCGCGGGCCGCGACAGGTTGATCGGCGGGCGTGGCGACGATGACCTGACGGGCGCCGAGGCGCGCGATGTTTTCATCTTTGCCGAGACACAGAACGGACTGGATGCTGTTACGGATTTTGCGCCGGAAGAGGATCTGATCCGGATCCGCGGTTCGGTCATGTACGACGACCTGGAGATCAGTGACCACGCCGAGGGCACTTTGGTCAGTTGGGATGACGGGAAGAGCGGCGCCCTATTGGCGGGCCTGTCGCCCGATCAGATCTCGACCGACATGTTCCTCTTCTGACGCCCAGGCCCTACTGAGGGGACAGCGCCACGAATTGCGGCTGACCGTCCTTGCGGATGAGCAGCAAAACCGACTTTCGTCCAGCCTCGCTCGCCTGTTCGAACCCGTCAACCACGTCCTGCGGCGTCCGGACAGATGTCTGGCCGATTTCGCCGATCACATCCCCCGCGCGGAGACCCTTGTTGAAGGCCTCACTCTGCTCATCGACAGCGGTGACGGCCACACCGACCTCACTGTCATCGATCCCGTGCTGCTGACGGAACGCATCCGTTATCGGCGTGAGCGTCATACCGAGGATGATCTCCTCGCTTGGCGTCGGTGCCCCGCCCGGACCGCTGTCAGTGGCGGCGGCGGCTTCGGCCTGCTCCCGACGCCCGAGCGTGACGCGCACGGTTTCCGTCCCGTCTTCTCGAAACACGACAACACGCACGGTCTTGCCGACCTCCGTCTGGCCGACCATTCGGACCAGCGCACGCGTGTCCTCGACGTCTCGGCCGTCGAAATTGAGGATGACGTCACCTGCGAGGATGCCAGCGTCCTTGGCAGGCCCGTCAGGCACGTCCGTCACCAAGGCTCCGTCTTCGGAGGTCAACCCCAGTGCCTCGGCCACATCGGGCGAGATGTTCTGGATCGACACTCCGAGCCATCCGCGCCGGGTCTCGCCAAACTGACGGAGCTGATCGACGACGCCCACAACAACGTTGGACGACATCGAAAAACCGATCCCTATGGAGCCACCATTGGGTGACAAGATTGCCGTGTTCACGCCGATCACATCGCCATCCATGTTGAAGAGCGGTCCGCCAGAGTTCCCGCGGTTGATAGCAGCGTCGGTTTGAATAAAGTCGTCATACGCACCCTGGAGGGCGCGATTTCGGGCCGAAACGATCCCTGCCGACACTGAAAAACCCTGGCCGAGCGGGTTGCCGATCGCCATCACCCAATCTCCGACACGCATCAGATCGCTGTCACCAAACGCCACAAACGGAAGCGGCTCCACCGGTTCCACTTTCAGAAGGGCGATGTCCGTTCGCGGGTCCGTGCCCACGACTTCTGCGGGGAGCTCACCTGCGCCTGCGAAGAACTCGATCGTGATTTCGTCTGCTTCTTCAATGACGTGGTTGTTCGTCACGATGTAGCCGTCGGCGGAGATCACAAAACCGGAGCCGAGCGCGGATCCCCGCCGCTCACGCTGATCGGGGCCGCGGCGGTTCAAAAAATCGTCGAAGAAATCCTCAAGCGGCGAGCCTTCGGGCACCATCGGTCGCGGCCCGCTGGCCGTTGTAACCGTCGTCGTTGTCGTGATGTTGACGACCGATGGGGACAGCCGCTCCGCGAGGTCGGCGAAGCTCTCCGGAGCGGTTCGACCAACCGAGGGCAGCGCAAGGGCCAACCAGAGAAAGAGCACGCTCAGCCAGGTGAGAGATGCCAGGAAGGGCGCGGGCTCTTTTGATCTGACGATGGCGCGGGCGTCTGTCACGATGTCGGACTCCTTGGAACGGCTCATATCTCCACCGAATTTAGGTGGGGGACGGGAAACGGACGGCAAGCCCCGCTTCATTAAAATGGTACGCGCCGGCCCATCCCTCGGCAAGTCACAAGGGGGATGGGCCACGCGCTGCTCAATTGGCGACCGGCAGCTCGTCGGATTTGAGATAGTCGAAGAACTCGCTGTTCGGCGTGATGACGAGGCTCGAATTTGTGCCCTGGAGCGACTCCTCATAGGCTCGGAGCGAGCGGTAGAAGGCGAAGAACTCCGGATCGCGCCCAAAGGCCTCGGCGAAGATGGCGTTGCGCTGCGCGTCGGCTTCACCACGGATGATCTCGGAGTCCCGCTCGGCCTCCGACACAAGCTCCGTCGCCGTCCTGTCGGCCTGCGCCCTGACCCTCTGAGCGGCCTCCTGACCGCGGGCCCTCTCATCGGCGGCCTCGCGGGCCCTCTCAGCCGTCATGCGCTGGAACGTCGCCTCGAGGTTCTGTTCCGGCAACTCCGTCCGCTTGATCCGCACGTCGATCACCTGCACCCCGAGCGCCCGTGCCCGCGTGATCGCGCCGTCCCGGATCCGGTTCATAAGTCCCACACGATCCGCCGAGAGGATCGAGTTGGATGTCACAGACCCCAGAACCTCGCGGATCTGTGAGGTCAGGATGGTCTCAAGGCGGTTCTCGGCACGCGCGATCCCGCCGGCGCCGACGGCCTGGCGAAACTGGACCACATCCGAGATCCGCCACCGTGCGAAGGCATCCACCACCAGACGACGGTCGTCGAGGGGCGTGACCTCCTGCGGTGCCGTGTCCAGCGACTGGATACGGTCGTCGTAGTAGACGACATTTTGCAGGAACGGGATCTTGAACGCGAGGCCCGGATCCTCCTTAACCGTCCGGATTTGACCGAACTGAAGCACAAGCGCCTTCTGCCGTTCGTCCACGATGTAGATCGAGAGCAGCGCCACAATCAGAAGCGCAATCAGCGCACCGAGCGCGATGTAGGCGCGGGTCATTGGCTCACCCCTTGAGTGCTGGCGGCATCCGCCGGACGGCGGAGTTCATTGAGCGGGAGATACGGCACGACGCCCTGTCCACCGCCGGCGCCTCCGCCCACATTGTCGTCGATGATGATCTTGTCGACATTTGCGAACACGCGCTCCATCGTCTCGAGATAGAGGCGCTTGCGCGTCACCTCGGATGCCTTGGCGTACTCCTCATAGACCGAGACGAACCGGGACGCTTCACCTTCTGCCCGGTTCACGACCTGGGCGCGATATCCCTCGGCGCGCTGCAACAGCTCCGCCGCGCGCCCGCGGGCATCCGCGAGGGTGCGGTTTGCGTAGGCGTCGGCCTCGTTCTCGAACCTGTCGCGCTCCTGCTCGGCCGCCTGAACATCGCGGAACGCGTCAATCACCTCGCGCGGTGGGTCCGCGCGGTCGAAGTTGAGGCGCACGATGTTCACACCGGAATCGTAGCCGTCGAGCGTGGCTTGGATCAGGGACTGCACTTCCTCAGCGATCACGCCGCGGTCTCGGTTCAGAACCGGCGCAAGCTCCGAGCGCGAGATAACCTCGCGCATCGCGGCTTCAGCCACCGCGTCGATGGTGGCTTCGGGCTCCGCCAGATTGAAGAGATAAAGCGCTGGGTCCGAGATGTTCCAAACCACCTCGAAGTCGATGTCGACGATGTTCTCGTCCCCGGTTAGCATCAGACCGTCATCCCCGCGGCCGTTGGTGCCAATCCGGACTGGGTTTTCGCTGGTCACGTTCAACGTCTCATGCGTGACGAGCGGCCAGGGTGCGAAGTTGAGGCCCGGCTGACCGATTGCGGAAAACTCGCCAAGGAAAAGCTCCACCGAGAGCTGCTCGGGCCTGACTGTGTAGACCGAGTTCACGACCCAGATCAGGAAGAGGACCACGAGGGCGGCGATGCCGCCGAGGCGAAGCAGGTTGGTGGGCGGACCGCCACGTCCGGGGCCGCCACGGCCGCCGGTCACGACATGAATGCCGCGGCGGATCAGCTCGTCGATGTCCGGGCCTTGATTGCCGGGTCCGCCAGGCCCACCGGGTCCCCGCCCGCCGCCCCCGCCGCCGGGACGGTTGTCGCTGCCCCAGGGTCCGCGTCCGCCGCCATTGCCGCCGCGATCACCGCCGCCGCCTCCGCCCCAAGGACCTCCGGAGTTGTTCGAATTTGGCATGTCGCCCTGATCCCTTTCGGCTTTCGTCTTCGTGTTGACCGCTTACGTGTTGGCCGCAGCCCGAAATTCAAGTCAGCCCGGCACTGCGTCTCGCATTGTGACGAGCTCTTCGGCCGCTGTCGGGTGCACCGCCACGGTGCGGTCGAAGTCAGCCTTCGTTGCCCCCATCTTCACAGCGATCCCGACCATCTGGATCATCTCGGCCGCTGCGGGGCCGACAATGTGGACGCCGAGCACCTTGTCCGTCGCCCGCTCGACGATCAGCTTCATCAACATCCGTTGATCCCGGTCGGCGAAGGCATGGAACATCGGACGAAACGTTTCGCGGTAGACGACGATGTCCGTCTCGTCTCGCGCCTCCTCTTCCGTCAGACCGACTGTCCCGATCTCGGGCTGGGTGAAAACGGCCGTTGGGATCAGCGCATGATCGACCGGTGTCGGGTTGGACTTGAACACCGTCTCAGCGAACGCCATGCCCTCGCGGATCGCCACGGGCGTGAGGTTCACGCGGTCCGTGACATCGCCGATCGCGTAGATCGAGGGGACACTCGTTTGCGAGAACCGGTCGACTTCAATGGCGCCGCCTCGCTTCAGCCGCACGCCAATCTCCTCGAGGCCAAGACCGCCCGAGTTCGGCCGCCGCCCCGTCGCATAGAGGACCACATCGTGTTCCGAATACGTCCCGTCGCTGCATTTGACAACGAGACCGGTGTTGGTTTTTTCGATCGACACGGCGTCGCGGCCGACATGCAGATCGACGGACTTCTTGCGCATTTCTTCCGCGATGTGGCCGCGCACCTCATCGTCGAAGCCGCGCAGGATTTGTGCGCCGCGGTAGAACTGCATCACCTTGCTGCCAAGGCCGTTCATGATGCACGCGAACTCGCACGCAATATAGCCGCCGCCGACGATCAGGATGCGCTCGGGCAGGGTCTCGAGGTGGAAGATCTCGTTTGATGTGATCGCATGCTCGATCCCCGGCAACTCCGGACAAAACGGAGCGCCGCCGGTCGCGATCAGGATATGCTTGGCAGTGACGCTTTTTCCGGAGGAGAGCTCGACCGTGTGCGGGTCGGCGAGGACACCGCGGGCCTTCTCGATCACGACACCGGTTTTCTCGAGGTTGCGGGCGTAGACCTCCTCGAGCCGGTCGATTTCCACGTCTTTCTTGGCGATAAACTTGGGCCAGTCGAACGCGCGCGCGCTCATCGTCCAGCCAAAGCCCTCGGCATCCTCGGCAGCCTCTGAAAAGCTCGACGCAAAGACCATCAGCTTTTTGGGAACGCAGCCTCGGATCACACAGGTGCCGCCGTAGCGATACTCCTCGCAGAGCCCGACCTTGGCGCCAGCCATCGCCGCCCAGCGTGCGGCCCGCACACCGCCGGAGCCCCCGCCGATCACGAAGAGGTCATAGTCGAACGCACTCATTCCCCGTCTCCCACTTCAATCATGCGCGTGAGGAGTGCATCGAACCGGGCCTGATCCTCCACATCACCGGAGCGCGGATCGTCATCGGCAAAGAGGAACCGAGCCTCGCCCGACGGGGCGCCGATCACAACCGTGTCGGTGCAGTCGAGAAAGAGACCGGTCTCAACGACCCCCGGCACCGCGAGGAGCTCGTCTGACAGAGCGTGGGCATCCCCAATCGCGTCGAGTTCGAGATCGAGCAAGTAGTGCCCCTCGTCGGTCACAAGCCGGGCACCGGCACGCTCGCGCCACCGCGTCTCCCGCCGCGCGACCGTCTGCTCGGAGAGCAGATCCTCGATGATCCCACGGGTCACGTCCGCCCCAAAGCGCACGACCTCCACCGGCAGCGGCGCAGCGCCGAGGCCGGGCACAACCTTCGTGTCGTCGGCGATCACGATCAGACGATCCGACGCGACGGCCACGATCTTCTCCTGCAAAAGCGCGCCACCCGCCCCTTTGATCAGGTTCAGCTCAGCGTCGACCTCATCGGCCCCATCGATCGTCAGGTCGAGCCAACTGGCGCTGTCGAGGCCGATCACTCTGAGACCGAGCGTGGTGGCGAGGGCCTCGGTCTCGCTCGATGTCGGCACGCCTTCGACCGACAGTCCGAAGAGGTGACGCTCCGCCTCGAGGAGGCGCACCAGCCATCTCGCCGTCGACCCAGTCCCGAGCCCGACCTGCATGCCATCCTCGACAAACTGAAGAGCATGGTAGGCGGCGGCCAGTTTGGCCCGGTCAGGCGGCGAAAGGCGGTCGAGCATCCGGCAGCTCCCTCAAACTTGGAGCGTCCATACCGACTTTGCCCGAGGAGGGCGAGGGGCTTTGCAGTGCACACGCCCAAAGCCGGTGCTGGCGACCGCACTGATCGGATCGAACCGACGTCGCCACCTACCGGAAACGCGGATCGGCGCTGTTTGCGTCGAGCACGGGTGCTCAGATCAGTAAATGTACCGGATCTGGTCGGTCCAGAAGCGCTCAAGAAGGCGGAGCGCGTGATTGATCTCGCCGAGGCTTTTGTCTCCCAGCAGATTGCGCTCATCTATGCGCGACGCGTGCCGTTCAAAAAGCGTCGTCACGATATCGCAGACGTTGCGACCCTTTTCGGTCAGGCGCACCCGAACGGCACGACGGTCGATCGTGCACTTTTGATGGTGCATGTAGCCCGCCTCGACCAATTTCTTTAGGTTGTACGACACGTTAGAGCCTTGATAGTAGCCCCTTGTCTTCAATTCACCTGCGGTGACTTCGTTGTCGCCCACATTGAACAGAAGGAGCGCCTGCACGGCGTTGATGTCGAGCATCCCCAGACGCTCAAACTCATCTTTGATGACATCAAGCAACAGACGATGCAGGCGCTCGACCAAAGCGAGCGTGTCGAGATATCCCCCAAGAAACTCAGGGCGGCCCTCAGCGACGGCGAGGTCAGGGCGCTCGAGCGGACGGTTCATTTGGATGCTCCTCAAATGCTCCGAACCGAGGCTTGCAGGGAAATCCGTAACAATGCGTTAAAGCGCATAAAATAATTCTGATTTTATCGCGCGTGGAATGCTTGGATGCGCGTGAGCATCGCCGCGTGGATCTCGGGCCCTCGCTCGCGCCCGCTGATCCATGCAAACAAGGACTGGTCGTCTTCGGCCATAAAGGCCTCATAGGCATCAAGTTCGCTAACCGACATGCCCGAAAGCTCTGCGTCCGCAAAGGCGCCGAGCAGAAGATCCATTTCCCTGATGCCGCGCCGCCAGCTGCGCAAGCGCAGGCGCTTCAGCCGAATGTCCGGCGCCTCCTCCTTCATGAGGTGTCAAGCGCTCTGAGGCGCTTCTCCAAACGTCCGAGCCGGTGCCCGATGTCGGCATGGCGCAGGCGCAAGTCGCGGAGTTCCGAGACGATGGCCCTGACCGTCTCAGCACCGCTGCTCGAGGGTGTCGGATCGAACGCTGGCGCGTCCCCCTCGCCGCTCATCAGCCAAATGATCGAGACGTTCAGGAGACCGGCAAGCATCTGCAACTTGTTCGCCCGCGGCTCCGACCGGTCGTCTTCCCACTTAGAGAGCGTCTCGATGCGAATGCCGAGCCGCCGCGCGAGCTGGGCTTGGGTCATGTTGCGCGCTTGCCGCGCAACTGTGATGCGGTCGCCGAACGTGGATGCGGCGTCCGAATAATCCCCATCCCAACCATCAGGTGGGGGGGCGCTGGACATGTAATCTCCCATGCGGGTGGAATACCGCGTTCCCGCGGAGATCCCAACCTGATTTCCGATGTGGATATGGCGCGGTTGACGGGGCTCGAACCCGCGACCTCCGGCGTGACAGGCCGGCACTCTAACCGACTGAGCTACAACCGCGCACAGGCCACCCGGCAAAGCGGCCTAGAAGTGGTGTGTAGTCATCCGAAACCGGTGGGTCAAGCTGCCGAATACACCCCGGAAACGGAATTCAAGACCGGCACGCTCGGTCTCAAGTCGTCAAGGACCGGCATTTCTTAGACTTGGGGTGCTCCTCTGGAAAATCATCCTGCCTTTCTGCAGTTTAAGGCATTTTACGGACCTTTACGGCCAAGGAGCCGGGGCCTATACACGTGCGAAGCCATTGGGGTGCTGACGGGAAGCGGGGCGACGGGAAATGTTCCAGGCAATCGCAAGTGTGCTCGCAGCCGACATGGCGATCGACCTTGGGACGGCCAACACTCTGGTCTACGTCAAGGGCAAGGGCATCATTTTGAATGAGCCGTCGGTCGTCGCCTATCAGACAAAGAACGGGAAGAAAGAAGTGCTGGCGGTCGGTGAGGACGCAAAGCTCATGCTGGGACGAACACCCGGATCGATCGAGGCGATCCGGCCGATGCGAGACGGTGTGATCGCGGATTTCGGCGTGGCCGAGGAAATGATCAAGCATTTCATCCGCAAAACGCGCAAAGCGGGCAATTGGCCAAAGCCCAAAGTGATCGTTTGCGTCCCCCACGGCGCGACCCCGGTCGAAAAACGCGCGATCCGCGAATCGGTTCGCCAGGCGGGGGCCGGAAAAGTGGGACTGTTGGCGGAGCCGATCGCGGCCGCCATCGGTGCGGGCATGCCGATCACGGATCCCACCGGCAGCATGGTGGTCGACATCGGTGGCGGCACGACCGAGGTCGCGGTCTTGTCTCTCGGAGACATTGTTTATGCGCGGTCGGTGCGCGTCGGCGGCGATCGGATGGACGACGCGATCATCTCCTACCTCCGGCGTCAGCACAATCTGCTGGTCGGGGACGCGACCGCCGAACGCATCAAGACGTCGATCGGCACCGCCCGGATGCCCGACGACGGACGCGGACAGTCGATGGAGATCCGCGGACGGGACCTTTTGAACGGTGTGCCCAAAGAAACGGAGGTTACACAAGCGCAAGTGGCCGAAGCCTTGGCCGAGCCGGTGCAGCAGATTTGCGAAGCGGTGATGACTGCGCTCGAGTCGACACCGCCTGACCTCGCCGCTGATATCGTGGACCGCGGAGTTATGCTCACCGGAGGGGGGGCACTCCTCGGCGATCTGGACTTGGCGCTCCGCGAACAGACCGGTCTTGCGATCAGCGTTGCCGATGAGACGTTGAATTGTGTTGCGCTCGGCACAGGGAAGAGCCTTGAGTATGAGCGTATGTTGTTGCACGTAATCGACTTCGGCACATGATCTGCTAGGGTCCAGCTTCGATGGCGATCGCCGACGGACAAACCATCCGGATGTGGCGCACTGTGCGGCGCATTCTTCTGGTGGGGGCCTCTACCGTCCTCATCGCTCTTTTCGTGCTGTGGCGGATCGACAATCCAAGGGTCGAAGCCCTTCGCATGACGCTGATCGACCGCGTCGTTCCGAACGTGGCATGGCCGCTCGACTCCGTCACCATCATCTCCCGGCGTCTTCAGGATCTAAAAACCTTGGACGAGCTCTACGAGGAAAATCGTGAGCTTCGAGAGGAGCTTCAGCGCATGAAGGGGTGGCGCGAAGCAGCGCTCCAACTTGAGGAGAAAAATGCTAGGCTGCGCGCGCTCAACAATGTGCGCCTCTCGCCTCGTGTCGGCTTTATCACCGGTGAGGTGATCGCGGACGCAGGCTCACCCTTTCGACAGTCCGGTCTGCTGAATGTGGGTCTGATCGACGGTGTCCAAGACGGCTCGGCCACTGTTGACGGTCTTGGCTTGGTTGGGCGCGTGTCAGGTGTCGGGGAACGCACGAGCCGAGTGATCCTTCTGACCGATGTGCACAGCCGCGTTCCTGCACTTTTGCAGCCTTCTGGTCAGAGGGCGCTGGTCACGGGCGACAACACAAACGCACCGCTCTTGGAGTTTCTGGAGAACCCCCAGACCCTCCGCCCGGGAGATCGCGTGGTGACCTCGGGCGATGGCGGCCTCTTCCCGGCCGACATTTTGGTGGGCACGGTGGCCGCCGGACCGGATGGACGGCTGCGGGTGCGGCTCGCCGCAGACTACCGGCGCATCGACTTTGTGCGGGTGCTGCGCCGCTCACCCGGCGAACGGATCGAAGGTCCGGGTGCACTGATCTCACCACCGCGAAACTTGGAGACCGCGGGGCGCGCCGAATGATCCCGAGCGGTGCGCCGGCAGCACTCCTCGCCTGCATGTATCTGTGTGCGGCGACCCTTATGCTCTGTGTCCCGCTCCTGCCGCTCGGCCTTTCGCCGGCCGCACCGCTGACGCCGGACCTGCTCTTTGCGCTTACAGCTGCATGGGTTCAACGACGACCCGACAGTCTGCCCGTCTTTCTCATCTTGCCGGTGTTTCTGTTAGCAGACTTCATCCTTGGACGGCCTCCAGGCCTCTGGACGCTCCTTGTTCTCTTCGTGACGGAGTTTCTGAGGCTGCAAGCGTCCGGGCAGCATGATCGGCCCTTCGTTGTGGAGTGGGTCATGGTTGCAGGGACCCTTGGCGGGGCGCTCTTCGTCTTTCTGTTGGTCCTAAAGCTCGCCTTGGCGCCGCACCCGGCAGTGCCGACATTGGTCGAACTTTGGGCCGTGACAGTGGCAACCTACCCGATCATTGTGTTTCTGCTCACCTGTCTCTTCAGGGTGCGTGCGCCAGAGACCCCGTCCTCTGACCGCCTCGGGGGGACGCTGTGAAACAGCCGGAGCACGCCCTCCAGGGCCGCACAACGCGCCGCGGCTTGATGCTTTTTGGTGCGCAGCTCGGCGTGATCGCCGCCCTTGGGTTTCGGATGCGAGAGCTGCAGGTCGAACAGGCCGACGCGTTTCGCCTGCTGGCCGAAGAGAACCGGGTCAACATCCGTCTGATCCCCCCTGCGCGTGGGCTCATCTATGATCGCAACTCCGTTCCGCTTGCTCTCAATCGGCAAAACTACAGGGTCACGATCGTCCGTGAGCAAGCGGGTGACGTCGGCGCCGTGCTCGACAAGCTCGCCCAGTTGATCCCGCTTCCCGCTGAGCGGCGGGAGAAGGTCCTCCGCGAAGTCAGCCAGCGCTCCGCCTTCGTGCCTGTTGTGGTGACCGAGCATTTGACCTGGGACGAGATCGCCCGCGTCGCGGCCAACGCACCGGCCCTGCCCGGTGTGACGCCGGAAGTTGGGCTGAGCCGCTTCTACCCCGAGCACGCGACGATGGCCCATGTTGTGGGGTACGTCGGCCCGGTCTCCGACCACGATCTTGGCAGGGTCGAGGATCCGGATCCGCTGCTCCAGATCCCTGACTTTCAGATCGGCAAGACCGGCGTTGAGCTCCGCTGGGAGCGTCAGCTCCGCGGCGCGGCGGGAAACAGTCGCATCGAGGTGAACGCCATGGGGCGCGTGATGCGAGAGCTCGAGCGGAGCGAGGGTGCAGCAGGTCAGGATGTCCATCTGACCATCGATCGCGACCTGCAGGCCTATGCACTTGAGCGCATGAACGGCGAGAGTGCCGCAGCGGTCGTTATCGATACGGAGACCGGCGATCTTCTGGTGTCTGCCTCCTCGCCGACCTTCGATCCGAACGCCTTTGTGTTCGGAATCTCGACCAGGGACTGGAATGCCCTGTTGAACAACGACTACAGACCACTGTCCAACAAGGCGGTTTCAGGCGCCTATCCGCCTGGATCGACCTTTAAAATGGTGGTTGCGCTCGCAGCCCTCGAGGCCGGTCTAGTCGGCCCGGAGGAGACCGTTTGGTGCCCGGGGTTTCTCCAGGTGGGCGATCGGCGGTTTCACTGCTGGCGCCGCGGGGGTCACGGGCACATCAATTTGAGCGAC
Source organism: Pseudomonadota bacterium (assembly GCA_039193505.1). GTDB lineage: Bacteria > Pseudomonadota > Alphaproteobacteria > Rhodobacterales > Rhodobacteraceae > Algicella. Next base: position 14,552 of record JBCCWM010000045.1, read on the forward strand.
AGCATCAAACACTCCTGCGACGTTTATTACTACGAGATCGCGCGCAAGGCCGGGATCGAGCGCCTCACCGCGATGGCCAAGCGTCTCGGGCTTGGCGTTCGGCCGAATCTGCCTCTCCCTGCTGTCACGTCCGGGCTAACGCCAACCAAGGACTGGAAAAAGCAGAGCTATAATGAGGCGTGGCTCGTCGGGGACACACTGAACGCAGGCATCGGTCAGGGCTACATGCTGGCCTCACCGGTCCAACTCGCCGTCATGACAGCGCGGATCGCAAGTGGACGCGCGGTTGCGCCGCGCCTGATCCGAGCGGTCGATGGACGGCCCGCAGATGCGCCGGATGCACCGTCGATTGGCCTCTCACCAACGCATCTGACATGGGTGCGGCAGGCCATGTTTGACGTCGTGAACACGCGTCGCGGGACAGCCTACGGTTCGCGCATCGTCGATCCGGCCGGACACATGGCCGGCAAGACCGGCACCAGCCAAGTTCGGATTATCACCAAGGAAGAGCGCGCGCGCGGCGTCTACCGCAACGAAGATCTCCCGTGGGAGCGGCGGGATCACGCGCTCTTCGTGGGCTATGCGCCCTTCGATGCGCCGCGCTACGGTGTGGCCGTTGTGGTCGAGCACGGCGGCGGCGGATCGCGGGCGGCCGCGCCTGTCGCACGCGACATCATGATGCGCTGCCTCTACGGTCCGCGCCCACCCCTCACAGCCTACCCCGCCTCCGAGCGTCCGGAGGTCGAGCGGCGCCGCGCCGAAGAACCTTTGGCACCACCCCCTCCACCGAGGGAGCGCGCGTGACCTTTCTCGACCCGCAGCGGCCGACACCGACCGGCATTGCCAAAGTCCTCTACCTGCACTGGCCGTTAATCCTTCTGCTGGTGGCCATTGCGGCGATCGGGTGTTTGATGCTGATCTCAGTCGCGGGCGGCACGCTCGACCCCTGGGCCCGAGCGCAGGCGATCCGGTTTGCGATTGGTCTTTGTGTGATGGGCGTTGTGGCGATGGTCCACATCCGCTTCTGGCGATCGATGGCCGCGATTGCCTATCTCGGTGGGCTGATCCTCCTGATTGCCGTGGAGTTTTTTGGTGCCGTCGGCATGGGTGCGCAACGTTGGATCGATCTTGGGGTCATCCGCCTGCAACCCTCCGAGGTGATGAAAATCTCCCTCGTGATGGCGCTTGCGCTCTACTATGACCTGATCCCGGCCAACAAGGTGTCCCATCCGCTCTACTTGCTGCCGCCAGTGGTCCTGACGCTCGTCCCTGTCGCACTCGTTCTTGCGCAGCCGGATCTCGGCACAGCCATTCTCCTCGGCGTGTCAGCCGCGGCTGTCGCATTCCTGGCCGGTGTCAGTCTCTGGTACTTTGCCGCGGCCGCCGGGGGGGCAGCGGCGCTTGTCACCTTCGTGTTCCAGAGCCGCGGGACGGAGTGGCAGATCCTCAAGGATTATCAGTACCGCCGGATCGAGACCTTTCTCGACCCCTCGCTCGACCCACTTGGCGCCGGGTACCACATCACACAGTCGAAGATCGCGCTCGGCTCCGGCGGGATCTCGGGGCGCGGGTTCATGGAGGGGACGCAGACGCGGCTCAATTTCCTGCCGGAGAAACACACTGACTTCATCTTCACAACCCTCGCGGAGGAGTTCGGCTTCGTTGGGTCCGCAACGCTCCTGACGCTTTATCTCCTGGTCGTTGCGTTCTGCGCGCTGGCGGCGATCACCAATCGGGATCGGTTCAGCGCGCTTCTGATCGGGGGGATCGGCGTGACCTTTTTCTCATTCTTTGCAGTCAACATGGCGATGGTCATGGGCTTGATCCCAGTCGTTGGTGTGCCGCTGCCTTTGGTCTCCTATGGCGGATCGGCGATGCTGGTCTTGATGGGCGCCTTCGGCTTGGTGCAGAGCGCTTACGTGCACCGACCGCGATGATCCGGGTTCTCTATTGCGGCGCCGCCGACGGGCGCGACGCCTATGGCGAGGCGATCGGGCGCCACCTGACGACGCTCGGGCTCTCGGCGGAGATCAGCGACGACCTGCCGCCCGACACCGTCGATTATCTGGTCTACGCACCGTCCGGGCCAGTGACGGACCTGCGACCGTATGTGCGCGCGAAGGCCGTGCTCAGCCTTTGGGCGGGCGTCGAGAAGATCGTCGTCAATCCAACCTTGACCCAACCGCTTGCCCGAATGGTCGATCCGGGCCTCACACAAGGGATGGTCGAGTGGGTGGTGGGACATGTCCTGCGCCATCACCTCGGCATTGACGCCCACCGCGCAGCCCA
>JBCCWM010000046.1:0-16776 GCA_039193505.1 Pseudomonadota bacterium
CAGCGTGTGCCCGTTCACGAAACTCGACGCGTCCGACGCCAGAAACACCGCCGCCCCGATCAGCTCCTCGACCTGCCCCCAGCGTCCCGCCGGGGTCCGCTTCTCGAGCCAGGCCGAGAACTCCGGATCCGCCACCAGCGCGGCATTGAGCGGCGTGTCGAAATATCCCGGCGCAATCGCGTTCACCTGCAGCCCGTGGCGCGCCCAGTCCGTGGCCATCCCCTTGGTCAGGTTTCCGACAGCGCCTTTCGTCGCCGTGTAGGGCGCAATCCCCGGCCGGGCGAGCGCCGTCTGCACCGAGGCGATGTTGATGATCTTGCCGCGGCCCCGCCCGATCATGTGCCGCGCACAGGCCTGACCCACATGGAAGACCGAGGCGATGTTGGTTTGGAGGAGCGCCTCGAACCTGTCCGCCGGAAAGTCCTCGAGCGGCGTGCGGTGCTGCATGCCCGCATTGTTGATCAGGATGTCGATCGCGCCCGTCTCGGCCTCGATCGCGTCCACGGCCGCCCGGACCCCATCGTGATCCGTCGCGTCAAAAGCCTGCGTCGCGACAACGGCACCGCCCGCCGCCAGCGTCTCGGCGGCCGCGGTGAGCTTCGCCTCGTCCCGCCCGTTCAACACAATCTCGGCGCCGGCCGCCGCCAGTCCGCGCGCAAGCGCCATCCCGATCCCCTGCGACGACCCAGTGATGAGCGCACGGCGCCCGGCGAGCGAGAAAAGATCGGACATGATGTCTCCAAAGCAGCTTTCGGTCACTATGTTACCGGTATCACACGCTGTCAACGCCCGAATGACGCCAAGAAGCCCCTCTTGCCTCGCGCGCATGATACCGGTAACATCATTCCCAATCAAAGCCAGGAGCATCGCATGTCTCGCCCCGTCATCCTCCAAGTGGGCCCCTATCCGGAGTGGGATCAGCAGCCGCTCGACGCGGCCTTCGACGTGCGCCGCCTCTTCGAAGCCCCGGACCCCGGGGCCTTCCTCACCGCCCACGGGCCAGAGGTCCAAGCCATCGCCACCCGCGGCGAGCTCGGCGCGGACGCTGCCATGATCGAGGCCTGCCCCAAGCTCCAGCTCATCTCCGTTTACGGCGTCGGCTATGACGCCGTCGATCTCGAGGCGTGCCGAGCGCGCGGCATCCGCGTCACCAACACGCCGGACGTCCTGACCGGCGATGTCGCCGATCTCGGCGTCGCCATGATGCTCTGCCTCTCCCGCGGGATGGTGGAGGCCGAGGCCTGGGTCCGCGACGGCTCCTGGGCCGCGCAGGGCCTCTACCCGCTCAAGCGCCGCGTCTTCGGCCGCCGCGCCGGCATCCTCGGCCTCGGCCGGATCGGTGTCGAGGTGGGCCTGCGCCTCCAAGGCTTCGGCATGGACATCGCCTACAGCGACCTCGCGCCCAAAGACACCGATTGGACCTACATCCAGGACCCGACCGACCTCGCCGCCCATGCCGAGTTCTTCTTCGTCACCCTCGCCGCCTCCGCCGCAACGCGCCACATCGTCGGGCGCGAGGTGATCGAGGCGCTCGGCCCCGACGCCATGCTGATCAACATCTCCCGCGCCTCCAACATCGACGAAGACGCCCTAATCTCGGCTCTCGCGGACGGCCGGCTCGGCGCCGCCGCCCTCGATGTCTTCGAGGGCGAGCCCGCGCTCGACCCCCGCTTCCTCGGTCTCGAGAACGTCCTTCTCCAGCCCCACCACGCCAGCGGCACCGTCGAGACCCGCAAAGCGATGGGCCAACTTGTCCGCGACAACCTCGCTGCCCATTTCGCAGGTCAGCCCCTGCCAACCCCCGTCCTCTGAGGAACCGCCCCATGAAAACGCTTGTCGCCCACGGCCCAAAGGACCTCCGCATCGAAGAGCAGGAGGCCGGCACCCCCGGCCAAGGCGAAGTCCTGATCCGGATCGAGCGCGGCGGCATCTGCGGCTCCGATCTCCACTACTACAACCACGGCGGCTTCGGCACGGTCCGCCTTCGGGAGCCGATGATCCTCGGCCACGAGGTTGCCGGCACGGTGGAGGCCCTCGGCCCCGGCGTCACCACCCTCGCCCCCGGCACCCGCGTCGCCGTCTCCCCGTCCCGCCCCTGCTACACCTGTCGCTACAGCCTCGAAGGGCGCCACAACCACTGCGAAAACATGCGCTTCTACGGCTCGGCCATGCCATTCCCGCACATCCAGGGCGCCTTCCGCGAACACCTCGTCGCAGATGCCCGCCAATGCGCGCCCGCCGACGGCCTCACCGCCGGGGAGGCCGCGATGGCCGAACCCCTCGCCGTCGTCCTCCACGCCGCGCGCCGCGCGGGCGACCTGATGGGCCAGCGCGTCCTCGTCACCGGATGCGGCCCGATCGGCATGCTCGCAATCCTCGTCGCCCGGGCCGCCGGCGCGGTCGAGATCGTCGCCACCGACATCGCCGCCTTCACGCTCGCCAAAGCGGCCGAGACAGGCGCCGACGCCGCGCTCAACGTCGCCGAAACCCCCGACGCGCTCGCCCCCTACAGCACCGGCAAGGGCCATTTCGACGTCCTCTTCGAGTGTTCGGGCGTCGCCGCAGCCCTCGCCGGGGCCGTCCCGGCGCTGCGCCCCGGCGCTCTGATCCTGCAACTCGGCCTCGGCGGCGACATGACCCTGCCGGTCCAAGCCATGACCGCCAAGGAGCTTGAGCTCCGCGGCTCCTTCCGCTTCCACGAGGAGTTCTTCACCGCCGTCGAGATGATGCAGGCCGGCCGCCTCGACGTCGCGCCGCTCATCACCGGAACGCTCCCCCTCGCCGACGCAGTCACGGCCTTCGAGACCGCCTCCGACCGGACCCGCGCCATCAAGACCCAAATTGCCTTCGCCTGAAACGCCCCCACAGCCGAGGATCCGCACCCGTTGCCCCTCGGTTCGGAAGCACACGCAACGCGATGTCCCGCGCACCGCTACGCCGGAGAGGAGATCATCCTTCTCCGGACCAAGACCGGGATGCCCCTCCAAAGAAACGGCGGCGGTCACAGGGGGCCTGCACCGCCACGCCCGGCCAATCTCTGCCGTCAGACCTCCGCGCCGACGCTGGTGAGCGCCGCCCGTGCCACGGCCAGATCCTGGTCCGGGCTCCCCGACCCGACGCCGATCCCGCCGACCAGGTGGCCATCCACCCGGACGGGCAGGCCGCCGCCGAGACCCGTGACCTCGCCCCCCGTCGCCGCGGCGATGGCGGGCCGCACAGCCTCGGGGATCGCCGTTGTCGGCGCGCCGATCGACGCGGCGGTCCGGGCCTTCGACCGCGCGCTCTTTCGGCTGAGGTACTTCGCGCCGATCATCCGGATCTCCCCCAAAAGCTCACCGCTCGCATCGACGATCACGATGCACTGGGGCTGGCCCTGCGCTTCGGCCTCCGCCACCCCCGCGCTCAGCATCGCCAGCACCGCACCATGGGTCAGCGCCCGCGTCTCGACGGTCGCACTCACAGCGGCGAGACCCCGTTCACGTTCAAAAACACCGAGTAAAGCGAGGTCGTCCCGCAGATGAAGAGCCGGTTGAGCTTCGCCCCCCCGAAACACACATTCGCGACCAGCTCCGGAATGTGCACTTTGCCGATCAGGCGCCCATCGGGCGCCAGGCAGTGCACTCCATCGGCGGCCGACGTCCAGATCCGCCCGGCCCGGTCCAGCCGGAAGCCGTCGAACACGCCCGCGCTGCACTCCGCCAGCACCTCACCGCCCGAAAGCGTTCCATCGGCCTCGACCTGGTGGCGCCGAATGTGCTTCGGTCCGCCCGGATCGTGCGTGACCCCGGTGTCGGCGATGTAGAGCAGGCTCTCATCGGGCGAAAAGGCCAGCCCGTTCGGCTTCACATAATCCCCCGCCACAATCGAGATCTCGCCCTCCGGCGACACCCGATAGACATGGCAGGCACCGATCTCGCTCTCCGCCCGGGCGCCCTCATAGTCCATCAGGATCCCGTAGGACGGATCGGTGAACCAGATGCTGCCATCGGATTTCACCACCACATCGTTGGGGGAGTTCAAGCGCTTGCCCTCGAACCGGTCCGCGACGACGGTGATCCGCCCGTCATGCTCGGTCCGCGTCACCCGGCGCCCCAGATGTTCGCATGAGACAAGCCGCCCCTGCCGGTCGACCGTGTGCCCGTTGGTGTTCATCGCCGGCTGGCGGAACACCGAGACCCCGCCATCCGTCTCGTCCCAGCGCAAGATTCGGTCGTTCGGGATGTCGGACCACAAGAGATACCGCCCCGCCGCAAACCAGACCGGACCCTCCGACCAGCGCGCCCCGGTCCAGAGCCGCTCCACCCGCGCATGGCCCACGAAACACTCCGTGAACTCGGGCTCGATCACCTCGAACCCGGTGCCCTCAATCTCCCCGTACATGACGCTCCTCAAATCGTCGCATGCCCCAGCCGAAGGGCCCCCGCCGGTTGCCCGGATGCTCGCGGCTCGGCCCCCAGATCGCCTGATAGGTGTCGACCGCCCAGCCCCGCGCCTGCAACACCAGCCCGAGCGAGAGCAGCCCCAGCCACCAGACCGCCACCAAAATCCACATCCAGCGCGGCGCATTGGCCAGCCAAAGCCCCATCCCCGCCGTGACAGTCCCAAGAAGGAGGAGCGTGTAGCCCAGCGCCTTGTGCGCCAGCTCAAACATCAGCCGCCACGGCGTCATGTCGTAGTGATCGCCCCGCAAACTGCCATCGGGCGCCGGCGCCGTCGGCCCGCCCTTCGTGCCTCGGAACGCGCCGAGCAGAAGCTGCACCGTCAGGATCATCAGCATCGCGTAGCCGAGCCGCCCGTGGAGGCTGCCGCCCACAGCCACCGGCACCACCAGGAAAACCCCGCCAACGGTCATGATCGCCACCACCGACTGCACGATCCAATGGCTCCGCCACCAGACCTGGCTGTCGAGCTCCCGCGGCCAGTCCTGCCAGGGCAGCACCTTCAGAAACCGCGCCGTGAACACGGCGAGCGGCGCCAACACCACCCAGGCGAGCGTCATGATCCGCCCATGCCAGGAGATCACGGTGCCGACCTCGTGGACGCGCCCCGGATCGATCGGCGCGAGCAGCCACTCCATCAGCCTTTCACCGCCCCGGCGGTCATGCCCGTGATGATCTGGCGGCTGGCCAGCAGCGTGAAGATGATCGGCGGAATGGCGAGCAGCATGCCCGTCGCCATGATCACCCCCCACTCGACGTTGAACTCGCTCATGTTGTTCACGATCAGGATCGGCACCGTCTTCGTGTCCCGGTCCGAGAGGGCGGAGGCCAGCAGATACTCGTTCCACGCAATCCGAAAGGTGAAGATCGCCGCCGCCGCCAGCCCGGGCTTGATCAGCGGCAGGACGATCTTGAAGAACACCTGGAACGGGCCCGCGCCGTCGACCCGCGCCGCCTCCTCGAGGCTCCGCGGCACCTGGACGATGAAGCTCTGCAGGATCCAGATCACAAAGGGCAGGTTCATCGCGACATAGATCAGGATGATGCCCGAATGCGTCCCCGCAAGGCAGACATCCCCGCGCCCACCGAACGCGTCCCGGATCGCCCCTCCGATCAGCCCATCGCGGTCGAGGCAGAACTCGTTGTTCCAAAGCCCGAAAACCGGCACCAGCAGAACCGCGGGCGGCACCATCCGCACCATCAGGGTCGAGATCGAGACGGTGTCGCGCCCCATGAACCGGAACCGCACCAGCGCATAGGCCGCCATGCACCCGATGATCAGCGTCAGCGCGGTCGAGATCAGCGCAATGATCAGCGAGTTGATGAAGGCGCCGCCGAACTTGAGCGAACAGAACTCCAGATGCTCGGGCTCGTACCACAGCAGATCGCAGAGCGCCGTCTCGTAGTTCTGGATCGTCGGCAGAAAGATCAGCCCGGTCGCGCCCGACGTGATGTCAACGTCGAGCTTGAAGGAGTTCACGAACATCAGGAACACAGGTCCCACCGACATCAGGACCAGCGCCGCGAGCAGCGCGTAGAAAGCGGGGTTCTGTTTGTCGGTCATGTGTCGTCCTCATTTGCCGCGCGCACGCGTGCCGCGCGGGCCTCCTGCCAGCGGGAAAAGGCAAACATCGCCATCGTCAGCACCAGAAGCAGGATCAGGAGGTAGGCCGACATCGCGGCCGCCACGCCAAGCTCCCGGAACTCCGTCGCCGTGCGCGAGATCCGCAGCGCCAGGATCTCGGTCGAGAGACCCGGACCGCCCTCGGTCAGCACCAGGATCACCTCGAGCACCTTGAAGGCATCGATCAGCCGAAGCAGCCCCGTCACGATCAGGACGGGCATCATCAAGGGCAGCTTGATGTACCAGATCTGCTGCCAGGCCGTCGCCCCGTCGATCCGCGCCGCCTCGAGCGCGGAGCGGGGCAGCGATTGCAGCGCCGCAAGCGCCAGAATGAAAATAAAGGGCGTCCACTGCCAGATGTCGGCGATGATGACGGAGGTCAGCGCATGCTGCCCCAGCCAATCCACCTTGGGCAGGCCGACATCCTCGAGAAACCGGTTAAACGTGCCCACGGTCGGGTGGTACATGTAGCGCCACATCAGGCCCACCACGACCGGCGCGATCATCATCGGCAGGATGAACATCGTCCGCAGAAACGACATGCCCCGGATGTTTCGGTCGAGGAGCAGCGCCAACCCGACGCCCAGCACCATCTCGACCGCCACGACAATGAACGCAAAGCGCAGCGTCACGCTCAGGCTCTCCAGAAAGTTCGGATCGCTGGCGAGCGTGATGTAATTCTTCAGCCCGACGAACTCGGCCTCGCCGATGGTCTGGCTCGGGTCCCAGTCGCGGAACGAGCCCCAGATCATATAGCCGAGCGGGTAGATCAGCGCGATCGCCATGATCACCGCCGCCGGCGCCAGGAACATGTAGGGCGTCATGCGATTTGCAAGCTGGCTCCGCCGACGCGCCGTTGCGATGCGCGCGGTGTCCGTGCTTAGGGCAGCCTCGGCCATGGGAACGTCCTTTGCGTTAGGGGGGCTGGCTCACACCGGCGAAAAAAGGGGCGGGCCGAAGCCCGCCCCTTGGGGTCTCAGTTCCAGGTGTAGTACCCGGCCTCTTCCATCACCGCGCGGGTCCGCTCGGCCACACCGTCAAGCGCCTCCTGGATGTCCAGATCCTCGGTCAGCACTTTGGAGAGCGTGGTGCCCAGATCCGCGTTGATCTTGCCCCAGACCGGGATGATCGGACGCCAGTCGGGATCGGCGTGCTTCAGCGCCTCACCAAAGGTCGCCATGTGCGGGAACTTCTCGTTCACCTCCGCATCGGCATGGGTGGAGAACCGCGAGGGGTTGCCGCCGGCGAGCGCCACCAGCTTGTCGCCCTTCTTCGAGGTCAGCCACTGCATCAGCAGAAACGCCGCTTCCTTGTTGAGGCCGTTCGACGGAATGCCGATCCCGAAGCCGCCTGTCTGGCTGCCGCGCCGCACACCCATCGGGTGAAGCGCCCAGTCGACCTTGCCCACAACCTGGCTCTTCGACGGATCGTTGATCTGGCCGGCCACAACCGTGGTGTCGAGGAACATCGCCGTGTCGCCGTTCAGGAACGCGGCAAGCGCCTCACCGAAACCGAAGTTCGTTGCACCTTCGGGTCCGCAATCGACCAGGGTCTTCAGCGCTTCGGCCGCCGCGACACCCTCTTCGTTGTTCACGATCGGGTTCCACGCATCATCGAACACCCGCCCGCCGAGGGGGGCCAAGTGCAGCAGGAACGCATGGCTCGCGTGGTGACCGGAGGCCGCGCGGCTCGCCACGCCGCCCATCCCGGGCTCGAGCTCGGGAATCTGGCACGCGATCTCCAGCATCTCCTCATAGGTCTCGGGAACCGAGAGCCCGTGCTTCTCGAAAATGTCCGTCCGATACCCGAGGATCGAGGTCTCCGACCCGTACGGGATCCCGAAGAGAGAGCCGGTCTTCCCCTCAAGATACCCCTTCTCGCCGCCGGCAAACCCGATGTTGTAGACATACCCGTCGATCAGATCGCCGGAATCGTAGTTCGGATCCGCCAGCTTTGGGTTCATGAAGTACTTGGCGAGGTTCTCAAGCTGATCGGCAAAGACGTAATCCGCCTTCGAGAAGACCACATAGGCGATCAGGTCGTACTCACCCTCGTCCTGCGCCAGCTCCAGCGTCTGGCGCTCGCGCATTTTGAGGTAGGGAAGCTGATCGACCTCCACCTCGATGCCCGTCTCCGCCGTGAACTCGGGCAGGATGCGCATCACCGCATCGTAGTGCGGGTGCGCGGGAAAGTTCACGATCAGCGTCGTGCCCGCATACTCCGCATAAGGATTGGCGAGTGCCGTGGTCGCGCTCAGCGTCAATGCTGCTGCCGCGGCCTTCCAGGTTGTCAGCATGTAGTCCTCCCTTGGTGTCATCGTCAAAATCCGCGGCAGAGATGCCGCGATCTCAAAGCGCCACTTCCGTGTCGCGATCGAAAAGGTGCACCCGTTCGGGCGTCACCGCGAAGGTCAGCGTCTGGCCGAGCGCCAGCGGCGTCTCGGAGTTGACCTCGACCGTCACCTGATCCGGCCCGCACTGGCAGAGCAGAACCGACTGCGCCCCCACATATTCCGAGACCAGAATGTCGAGTGTCAGCGCGCGCTCCGCCGGAGCATGCGCATCGAACACCAGATCCGACGGCCGCAGACCGACGATGATCTCGGCCCGACCATGCGCCGCGGCCGCCTGCGCCTTCTCGCCCTCGAGCCGCAGGTCGAACCCGGCGCCGTGGACAAAGACGTCAGTGTCCCGCGTCTCGATCCGCGCATTGAGGAAGTTCATCGGCGGCATGCCCAGAAAGCCCGCGACGAACTTGTTGACCGGCCGCTTGAACAGCTCCTCCGGCGTGCCCTGCTGCTGGATCGCGCCGCCATGCATCACCACGATCCGATCGGCCAGCGTCATCGCCTCGATCTGATCGTGCGTCACATAGATCATGTTCTTCTGCACGCGCTGGCTCATCAGCGCGAGCTCTGCCCGCATCTGCCCGCGGAGCTTCGCGTCGAGGTTCGACAGCGGCTCGTCAAACAGAAAGAGCGCGCTGTCCTTCGCCAGGGCCCGCGCCATCGCCACCCGCTGGCGCTGCCCGCCCGACAGCTCACCCGGCTTCCGGTGCAAGAACTCCGTCAGCCCGACGACATCCGCCACCTCGCGGACCTTCTTGTCGATCTCCGCCCGCGGCCGGCGCTGAAGGCGGAGCGCGAAGGAGATGTTCTTCGCGACATTCATATGCGGGTAGAGGGCGTAGTCCTGGAACACCATTGCCAGGTCGCGGTCCTTGGGCTCCAGATGGCTGACCGGCTGGCCGCCCATAAAGATCTCGCCGTCCGAGACCTCCTCGAGCCCCGCAATCATCCTGAGCGTCGTCGACTTCCCGCAGCCCGACGGCCCGACAAGGACAGTGAACTCGTTGTCGGCCATCTCGAGGTTGATCCCATGGAGGACCTCAACATCGCCGTAGCGCTTGACCAGGCGGTCCAGCTGAATCGCAGGCATCCGACCCTCCCCTGATGTTCTTTTTTTGAAGCGTGCGCCATTGTGACCGGTAACACAAGACAAATCTTGCGCCCGGGTTCAAATCTTGCGCGTGCTCTCCCTCAGCGCCGGCACAGCGCCAACCTCGATCCTCTCACCACGTGAGGTCTCCTCCCCCCCGAGGATCCGGCCGAGGAGCCGTCCGGCCTCCCGTCCGATCCGCCGCGGGTCGACCTCCACTGTGGTGATCGAGGGCGAGGCAAAGCGCGAGACCTCGAAATTGCCGAACCCCGCCACGCCAATCTGCCCCGGCACCGAGATCCCCCGCCGCTTCAAGGCCGATTGCGCCCCGAAGGCCGGAGCGTCCGAGACGCACATCACGCACTCCGTCTCCGGGTACTGCGTCAGCAAGTCCGGGACCGCCGCCGCGCCGTCCTCAACCGACAGCGGCGGCCGCCCGACCTGCAGGATCCGCGGCGTCTCCCCCGCCGCCACCATCGCCTCGAGATACCCCGCCCGCCGCGCCGCGCCGCGGGTCCAGTCGTCCCCCGCCTCGCAGAGGAACGTGATCCGCCGATAGCCGAGCCCCAAGAGCGCCCGCACCATCTCACCCGCCGCCTGCCGGTTTGAAAATCCGATCGTGTGCCCGATCGGATCGTCCGGCCGCTCCCAGAGCTCCACCACCGGGATCTGCGCATCGCTCAACAGGCGCACCGTCCGGTCCGAATGGCCGTCATAGGACAGAACCATCGCCTCCGGCCGCCGGCGCAGCATCGTCTCGACCAGCCGCTCCTCCCGCTCGGCGGAGTAATCCGTGTGCCCCAGCAGGATCTGCTGCCCCAGCGCCTCCAGCGCCTCGGTCAGCGAATGAACCGTCTCGGCAAAGTGGAGGTTGTTGAGCGACGGCACCAGCACCGCCACAAACCCGGACTTCTTCGACGAGAGAGAGCCGGCCATCTGGTCCGGCACATAGTTCAGATCCCGCACCACCGTCAGGATCCGCGCCCGCGTCGCCTCCGAGATCGGGCTGTCTTTCTTCAGCGCCCGCGACACCGTCATACGGGACACGCCGGCCACGCGCGCGACCTCGCGCATTGTGACCGGCGATCTTGGTTTCTGCTCTGACGGCACCCCAAACCCCTCTGTGACCGGTCACAGTGTGGCGCGGGAGGCCATCAGATGCAAGTCTCAGCGCTCGAGCGCTCCAACGCCCGAGAACCGGAACGCCTCGGTCTGAAGCGCGTCGAGCTCATCGGCCGCCATCTGGTCGTGTGCGACGGTGATCCGGCCGAGGAACACAAGCGGCAGCTCCTCCGCCCGGCCTTCGAGGTCGGCGCGGATCGCCTCGGCGGTCGCGGCGCCGACATCGTCGCCCATCCGCATCGGCGTCGCGTCGAGCTCACCGGCCCGGATCGCATCGAGCTCAAGGCCCGTGCCGCCCCAGCCGGTCGAGAAGATCTCCTTCTCCTTACCCATCGCCACCTGCGCCTCGACCGAGCCCATCGCCATCGCCGTGTTGGCGTTGTGGATGATCGTGGCCTCGGGATAGGCCTGCAGGATCAGCGAGGTGCCCTCAAAACCGCCCTCGCGCTGGTACTCGCCGTAGTGCTCATAGACCGTGGTCCAGCCGGCCTTCTCCTCGACGCAGGCCTTGAAGTCGCCCGAGCGCTGGTTGTCCGTGATCCCCGGGATCCCCCGGTTCATCGCCATCGTCACGCCCTCGCCCAGCCGCTCGATCATGTACTCGCACATGGTCAGCGCACCGGCCGCGGAGGAGAAGTCGAACCAGACATCGGGCTGGTGACCCAGATCCTTCAGCGGCGTGTGGAACGCCCAGACATAGGTCGTGAACCCGTCATTGGCCGACAGCTTGTCGATGTTGTCGGCCTGAATGGCGAGCTCCGACGGACCGAAGATCACATAATCATAGAGATCGGCGTCCTGCTCCACCTGGCTCGCATAGGTCGACTGGAGCGAGTGCTCGATCTGCCGGCTCGCGAACTCCGTCGTCTCGAACGGAATGCCGAGCTGCTCCAGCCGCTTTGTCATCGCCAGGTAGTTGCGCGCCCAGAAGTCCGAGGTATCGGCCGAGGGATAGATCAGCGCGATCTGGATCGGCGCGTCGAGCGTCCCCGAATAGGGCACCGCCTCACCGCCGACGACGGCCTGCAGCGCCTCGAGCTTGCCCTCGGCATTGACCTCGTCGGGCACCCAGTAGTCCCGATCCGCGATGTCCGGCAGCTCCTTCAAGGGCAGCGACTGGGCGAAGGCCGCGCCGCTCATCAGCGCGACGAACGCGGTCCCCGTGATCAGATGTTTCATGGTTTTCCTCCCTAGTGAACTCGTTTACCCGCTCGGCGTCGGGTCGACCGCCAAGAGCGCGCCGATCGCCAAAAGTGCGATCAGCCCGCCCAAAATCGCCGCGCTGAAGCGGAACATCTTCTGCCCGTCGGGCGACATCAGCCCGGCCAAAAGCCCGCCCGCGCCGTCCCGGTCCTTCTTCTGCATCCAGGCATAAAGCGCCACGGACCCGACGATCACCACGCCCGAGGCCACCGACTGCCAGAAGAACTCGATCCGGAGCGTGACGAGCGCGTTGATCATCATCGACAGAAGCAACACCCCCGCGAAGGAGCCGAGCATCGAGGCCCGCCCGCCAAAGAGGGACGTGCCCCCCACGACCACCGCCGCAATGACATGCAGGTTGAAGTAAGGCGCCGAGGTCGCCTGGATCGCATTGAGCTTGCCCGTCAGCATCACGCCGGCCAGCGCCGCGCAGGCCCCGCAGAGCGTGTAGGCATAGACCTTGTGCCGGTTGACCGCGATCCCGGTCAGCTCCGCCGCCTCGGGGTTCGACCCGATCGCGACCGTGTAGCGCCCGAAATGGGTCCGGGTCAGCAGGAGATACCCCGCAACCATCGTCGCCGCCCCGATCACCACCGGAATGGGCACAAAGCCCGGGATCTGCCCCCGCCCGATCTCCGTCAGGAAGTCCGGAAACCGCGCCAGCACAAGACCCTTGGCCAGCACCAGCGCAAAGCCTCGGTAGACCAGATCCATCGCCAGCGTCCCGATCAGATCGGGCACGTTGAACCGCGTGATGATCAGCCCGTTCGCAAGGCCCATCGCGGCCCCGAGCAGGATCGCAATCGGCACCGCGATATAGACCGAGAACCCGTATTGCTTGATCAGAAACGCCATGATGATGCCCGAGAGCGCGGCGATCGACCCGATTGAGAGGTCGATGCCCCGCTGCGTGATGACAAAGGTCATCGCCATCGCCATCGGCATATAAAGTGCCGCATCGAGCAGGATCAGGTTGAGGTTCGAGGTCCGAAAGTACCGCGCCGGCTCGGCGATCCCCATGAAGGCCAGGATCGCCAGGATCATCACCATCGGGCCGATGATCGCCAGATAAGGCTCCAACCGGTCGGAGACGGAGCGGGGGGTCTCGGTCACAGCCATCACGCGGCCTCCTCTGCACCGACGATGAGGCCCAGGACCTCTTGATTGGTCGTCTCCGCCGTCATCACGACGCCGGCGCATTGCCCGCGGCGTTGGACGTGGATCCGGTCGGAGACCGCGAAGACGTCGTCGAGCGAGTGGCTGATCAGGATCACCGCCAGCCCCTGCGCCTTCACCGTCTTAATGAGCTCCAGCGTCCGCGCCGTCTCCTGCGGGCCGAGCGCGGCGGTGGGCTCATCCATCACCAGAACGCGCAGCCCCTCATGGTAGACGGCCCGCGCAATCGCGACCGCCTGGCGCTGCCCGCCCGACAGGCTCTCGGTCGGGGCGTCGAGCGATTTCAACCGCACGCCGAGCCGCTCCATCAGCACGCGTTCGGTCTCGGCCTTCATCCGGCGGTTGTCGAGCAGCGTGATCCCGAGGACGGTCTTCGTCAGCTCGTTGCCGAGAAACATGTTTGCCGCCGGGTCCAGATGATCGGCCAGCGCCAGCGTCTGGTAGACCGCGTCGATCCCCGCCGTGATCGCGTCGGCATGGCTCGAGAACGACACCGGCGCCCCGTCGAGCAGGATTTGCCCCTCGGTCGGCTGATAGACCCCGGTCAGGATCTTGATCAGCGTCGACTTGCCCGCGCCGTTGTCGCCCACAATTGCCAGCACCTCGCCGGCATAGGCATCGAGGTCGACGCCGCTGAGCGCCGTCACCCCCCCAAAGCGCTTTGTGATGCCCCGCATTTGGACCAACGGTTCCGCCATCGTTCCCTCCCTGATGGGGGCCCCCGTCGCGCGGGGGCCCCGGTCCCTCACTTGCCCCAGATCGTCGCGTAGGCGCCGCGATAGGGCGTGTCCGGATCGAACTGGTTGCTGTCGCCCAGCTTCTCGAGCCCCGCCTGCGTCACCAGCGCGGGCGAGGTGACATAACCCGAACAGGCCTCCCCCTGGATCGCGCGGTTGAGCTCATCGACCAGCTGCCAGCCCTGCAGATTCAAGGGCTCCGCCACCGTGATCGTCTGATAGCCGCCCGTCCGGATCCGCTGGAACGCCGCCTCCGAGCCATCGCCGGCCGAGCCCGCCTGCG
Organism: Pseudomonadota bacterium; assembly: GCA_039193505.1. Classification (GTDB taxonomy): domain Bacteria; phylum Pseudomonadota; class Alphaproteobacteria; order Rhodobacterales; family Rhodobacteraceae; genus Algicella. The sequence goes on from JBCCWM010000046.1 coordinate 14,022, forward strand.
GCCCCGCCTCGCTCGAAATCCCCGCCGAGGCGAGCGCCGGCCCCATAAAGTCGAAGTAAAGATCGTTGATCGCCAGCGCATGGGTCCACTTGGCCCCGTAGCGCTGCAGAAGCGTCGTGGTCAGCGGCCCCATCCGGGAGGAGGTGTCGGCAATCGGCGTGTCGACATACTCAAGCACCGTGCCGCCGCCGGCCTCGACGACCTCCTTCAGCCGGTCGGCCTTGTCGATGGCGATCTGATAGGTGGAGTCCGTAAAGATCACGACGCCCACATCCTCACCGCCATCGGCCAGCGCCCACTCCGCCGCGACCTCCGAGACCGTCATCGCGTCCGTCGAGATGTTGGCAAAGATCCCGCCCGGCGCGTCGCAGCCGATCTTGGGTCCCGAATGCCAGGCCACCATCGGAATGCCGGCCTCCGCGACGCCCTCGAGCGCCGCCTGCTGCTCGACCGCGTCAAAGCCATTGATGATGATCCCGTCGGGCTGCAGCGCCATCGCCTGTCCGATGGCTGCGGTCCGCCCCTGGATCGAGCCCGCGCCGTCGAGGACCCGCACCTCCCAGCCGATCACCTCGGCCGCCTCCTCGACACCCTCCGTGACCCCGAGAATGCCGCCGTTCTTCAGATCGCCCGCAAGAACGACAATCGACTTCGCCTCGGCCGCCGCCGGCCCGGCGGTCGGCCCGTCCCACGCCGTCTCCGCCAAAACCGGCGCCGTCAGCATCGTGCCGGCCAGCGCCAGCATGCGCACACTATATGTCATGGTCTCCTCCCTCTCTTTCAGCGCTTGGCCGCGCCTTTGCGGCGTTGGGCATAGCCCGCGATGCCGATCGCAATCAGCAGCGTGACGCCATTGAAGAGCGGCTCGACCCAGAACGAGCCGCCGAATTGCTGAATGCCCGAGATGCCCACGGCCAGGATCGCCACACCGACGACCGTCCCCCAGACATTGACCCGCCCAGGCTTGATCGTGGTCGACCCCAGAAACGCCCCCACAAGCGCCGGCAACAGAAACTCGAGCCCCACCGACGCCTGCCCGATCCTGAGCTTCGAGGCGAGGATCACGCCCGCCAGCGCCGTCATCATGCCCGAGGCCACGAACGCCCCGATCACGTATTTCCGCGTGGGAATGCCCGAGAGCTCCGCCGCCCGCGGGTTCGCGCCAATGGCATAGAGGTACCGCCCGATCGGCGTGTACTCGAGCACGACCCACATCACGAGCGTGATCGCCACCAGATAATAGCCGGTGATCGGCAGCCCGAAGACGAAGGTCGTCGAGATGTCGTAGAACCCCTCCGGCAGGCTGCCCACCATCTGCCGGCCGCCCGTGTGCCAGAGCGCCAGCGCATAGAGAACCGTCCCCGTCCCCAGCGTCGCGATAAAGCTGTCGATCTTGGCGACCTCGACGAGAAGCCCGTTCAGAAAGCCCGTGAACGCGCCGAGCGCCAGCACCAGAACCACCGCCGCGGGCCAGGGCAGACCCAGCATCGTCTGGGAGGAGATCGCCAGGATGTGCCACAGCACGATCCCGTAGCCCACCGTCAGATCGATCCGCCCCGCCGCCATCGGGATCATCGCCCCGAGGCTCAGGAGCGCGATGATCGCCTTGTCCGAGATGATCGCGCGGAGGTTCAGAAGCGTCGGAAAGGTGTCCGGAAGCAGGACCGAGAACACCAGGATCAAGAACACCGTCAGGATCACCAGCCCATAGATCGGCAGGATCCGCAGGATCTTCTTGTGGAGCGGCAGGCCCGCCAGCTCCGCCCGCGTCGGCTCGAGCGCGCCGCTCTCAAGCGATTGCATGGCGTGTCCCCTCGCTCACCCCGCCCGCCGCCGCGGCCTGGATCAAGTTCTCCGTCGTCAGCCGCGTGCCCGCGAGCTCATCGACAATCGCGCCGTGGCTGAACACGAGCGCCCGGTGGCAGATCGTCGTGACCTCCTCAAAATCGGTGGAGACAACAAGGATCCCGACCCCCTGGCTCAGCGCCCGGTTCAGGAGCGCATAGATCTCCGCCTTCGCCCCGACATCGACCCCCGCCGTCGGATCCTCGCAGAGGAGCAGCGTCCGACCCGTCGCAAGCCAGCGCCCGATCACAACTTTCTGCTGATTGCCACCCGAGAGCGCCTCGATCGGCAGCGACGGATCGTTGGGCGAGAGCCCGAGATCCCCTCCGATCCCCGCCGCCCGGCCGGCCTCCACCCGGGGCGCCACCAGATCGAGCAGCCCGCGCCCGACCGCAGCCGGGTTGAGGAAGGTGTTCTCCCGGATGCTGAGCGTCATCGCGACGGATTCCTCCGTCCGGTCCCGCGCGACAAGCCCGATGCCCGCCCGCATCGCCGTCTCGGGCGAGGTCAGATCTGGCACAGCCCCCCTGAGCCGCACCGTCCCCGCATGCCGCCCTACACCGAAAAGTGCCCGCGACACCGCTTCATGCCCCGCGCCCCGCAGACCGACCAGCCCGACCACCTCGCCGGCCCGGAGCGTCACGTCGAGCGGGCCGACCGGGCCCACCGAGAACCCCTTGAGCTCCAGGATCGGCACTCCGGGCGCGGCGGAGGCCTTAACCGTCGCGCGCGTCTTCCGCCCGACGATCTTCAGCACCAGCTCCTCGGGCGTCGTGTGCTCCACCATCCGCACGCCGACCATCATCCCGTCGCGCAAGACCGCGACCCGGTCGGCAATCCGAAAGATCTCGTCGAGCCTGTGGCTCACATAGATCATGCCCACCCCGCGGTCGCGGAGCGGGCGGAGCGC
>JBCCWM010000047.1:0-16519 GCA_039193505.1 Pseudomonadota bacterium
ATGCGTGAGGGGGACGATGTCGGTCTCGATCACGTCGAGGAGGCGGTCGATGAGGGCTGTGTCGACGTTCATGAGAGGGGGAAGGTCGCTTTGAAGGTGACGATCTCGACAGGGCGGAGATCGAGGGTGACGAAGGTGTCCTGGATCGGGAGGGGCGCGCGCCCTCTGGCTCTTCGAGGCGGATGCGGATGCGGACGAGGTTGCGGGCTGCGGCGGGCCTCGAACGGGCGGAGGTCGAGGGTGACGGTGGTGTCCTGGATCGGCAGGGGCGCGCCCTCTGGCTCTTCGAGGAGGGTGCAGCGGCGGACCTCGGTCGGCGGGCGGGGGGAGAAGAGGATGCGGACGGGACCGCGGGCGCGATGGGCTTCGAAGAGGCGGATGATGTCGGTCTCGATCACGTCGAGATGGAGTGCGTCGACGTTCATGAGGCGGGGAAGGTCGCTTTGAGGGTGACGATCTCGAACGGGCGGAGGTCGAGGGTGACGGTGGTGTCCTGGATCGGCAGGGGCGCGCCCTCTGGCTCTTCGAGGAGGGTGCAGCGGCGGACCTCGGTCGGCGGGCGGGAGAAGAGGATGCGGACGGGACCGCGGGCGCGGTGGGCTTCGAAGAGGCGGATGATGAGGGCGGTGCGGTCCTCGGCCACTTTGACGGTTTCGACGACAGCGTTGGGACGGTCGGTCGCGACGAGGGCCTTGCCGCCGAGGCTTGAGCGGAAGCTCGGCTCTGCGATGGCGGGGGAGTTGAGAGACCAGGCCTGGCGGATCACCTCGCCCCGGCGCCAGTCGCCGAGATGCGGCAGGAGCGCGTAGGTGAAGCTGTGGCGGCCCTGGTCGGCCGCCCGGTCGGGCATGGTCGCGGATTTGATGAGCGACAGGCGCAGCGTGTCGCGCAGGACGTCGTAGCCGTATTTGCAGTCGTTGAGGAGGGCAACGCCGTAATCCGCCTCGCTCAAATCCGCCCAGCGCTGGGCGGGAACCTCGAACTTGGCGTAGTCCCAGCTTGTGTTGCGGTGGGTCGGGCGCATGATCGAGCCCCACTGGATCTCGTAGGTTGCGACGGGCGAGAATATCGCGACCGGGAAGGCGACCTTGAGGAGGATGTGGGTCTCGTGCCAGTCGACCTCGGTCACGAAGTCGATCCGGGGGGAGGCGGCGGAGAGGCGGATCTCCTGCGTGACGCGGCTCGAGCGGAAGGCGCGCTCGATCCGGAGGGCGGCGCGGAGCGGACCCGTTTCGATGACATCGAAGGCGAGGAGGCCGCCGATGACTTCGCCGCGGTCCTCGAAGAAGGCGTCGATGTCCCAGGCGTCCCAGCTGATCGGGCGATCCTCGAAGGCCTGGAGGCGGTTGCCGGCCTGCCCCTGGGCCAGGACCTCGCGGTTGGCGCGTTTGTCGTGGATCCGGGTGAGAACGGCATCGGCGTCGAACTCAAGCCGGAGAAGGTCGTTCTCGAGAAGGGCGCCCTCCGGGGTTCGGCTGGCGGTGACGGGCCCGAGCGGCGCGTCGGCGCGGAGCGGTGTGACGGAGTAGGGCGCGAGGGGGCCGATCTCGATCAGGGTGCCGTCGGCCACGGGTTGAGTGACAGTGCCAGCGGGCAGGGTGGCCGCAGCGTCGGGCGGCAGGACCGCCTGGCGGGTGAGGGCGTAGGGGGTCGCGTTGACGACGCCCCAGCCCGCGTCGGCGCGGCCGGTGGCGGCGCGCCGGACCTCTGAGACGCGCTCGTGGAGGCGGGCGTAGTCGGCGCGCGCATCCTCGAACACTTGAGTGACGGAGGTTCCCGTGACGATGTCGTGGAACTGGTTGAGGCAGAGGATCTTCCAGGCCTCGGTCAGTGCCTCCCAGGGGATCTCGCGGTGGCCGAGAACGAAGGCCCGGGCGGCGAGGTACTCCACTTCGTGGAGCGCGGCCTCGGCCTTGCGGTTGGCGCGCTTGATCCAGGCCTGCGAGGTCAGGACGCCGCGATGACCTTCGAGGTAGAGCTCGTCGGCCCAGACGGGGAGGTCGGCGGTCTTCTCTGCTATGCCCTCGAAGAAGGCGCGGACGGTCGAGAACCGCATGCGGGGCGCGCCTGGCATGTCGGACCAAAGCTCCGCCCGGCGGATGAGGGCCCCGGTTGGGCCGCCGCCGCCATCGCCGTAGCCATAGCAGATCGGCAGCTCGTCGATTGTGGCCTTGGCGGTCGACTTCTCCCAGGTGCCGATGACCTCCTCCGCGGAGAGGTCGGATTTGTAGTTGGTCGGGAACGGCAGGTGCTGGACCTCGCGCGGGGTGGTCAGGAAATGGGCGAGGACGCGGGTGCCGTCGATCCCCTCCCACCAGGTGGTGGAGGCGGGGACCTGGTTGTACTGGTTCCAGTTCACCTTGTTTGTGACCAGCCATTTGAGCCCCGCCTGTTTCATCAGTTGGGGCAGGCACCAGGCGACGCCGAAGGTGTCGGGTATCCAGAGGACGGGGGTCTCGGCCGCGCGGCCGAAGGCCTCCGCGAACCAGGTGCGGCCGAGGAGGATCTGGCGGACCAGCGCCTCGCCCCCGGGAATGTTGGTGTCCGGTTCGACCCACATGCCGCCCAAGGGCTCCCACCGGTGTTCGGCGACGCGGGCGCGGATTTCCTGGAAAATCTCGGGATAGTCCTCGGCCGTCATCTCGTAGAGCGCAGGCTGGGAGTGGCTGAAGCGATAGGCCGGATAGCGCTCCATCAGGCGGAGGACGTTGGAGGCGGTGCGCGCGTTTTTGCGCCGCGTCTCGGAGATCGGCCAGAGATACGCGATGTCGATATGGGCGTGGCCGATGCCGTGGAGCGTGACGTCGAGGGGCGCGCCGGCGCGGGCGTGCCCCGCCTTGAGCACCTCCATCGCGGCGGGGACTGTGCGGTAGAACGCATCGCCGAGCGGGTCGCGGGTGTCGAGCCGCAGGAAGGCCGCATCGAGTGCTGTCAGAAGACGCGCGCGCGCGGGATGGCTGTCGTCGAGGTGGAGCGCCACCTCGAGCATCAGCTCGGCCTTCGAGAGGAAATCGCGGGTCGGCGCATCGACCTCCACCACTTTGCAGCGGCGCATGAAGAGTTCGCTCGCGTCATCCGGGTCGGGGGGCCAGCCCGAAAGGCCGGTCCAGCCGTGGAGCTCCAGCCGGTGGGGGCGGCCGTCGATCACCCGCTCGGGCAAATAGATCGTCTGGTGGTAGCGGTCGGCGGAGGCAAAGGCCTCCCCGTCGATGTGGAGGAGCGCCTCGGGGTGGGTGAAGATGTCCCCCGCGACGCCGAGCGGGAGGTGGAGCGCCACGGGCCCGCCGCCCCAGCGCTGCGGTATGGTGAACTCGGTCGCGAGGAGGAACGTGCGCTGCTGGCGGGCCCAATAGCTGTCCCATGGGATCTCGGGCCAGTCCGCGATGTCGACGCCGAGCGGCGGCTCGGCGCTGGCATCGGGGAGCCAGGCGACGCGAAAGGGCGGGATCGGCAGCGATGCCCGGTGGAGCAGACCCGAGGCGAGCGCAATCCGCTTGCCGATTTTCTCGGCGGTGAAGCGGCGGTCGTGGCTCATGCCAGGGCTGCGGTCTCCAGCCGGAACCCATCGACGCTGCCCCGGAAGACGGTCTCCTGCGAGGCCATCTCGGCGAGGGCTGCGGTGTCCTCCTCGGGGCTCCGCCCCGTGCCCCAGCGCCGGTCCAGGTCGGGCCAAGGGATCGAATCGATCAAGAGCCGCGTGTAGGGGTGCTGCGGGTCGCCGATCACCTCACGCGGTGGGCCCGCTTCCACCACATGGCCGCGGTAGAGGACCATCACGTAGTCCGACACATGATAGGCGGTCGCGAGGTCATGGGTGATGTAGAAAATCGAAATCCCGTGCTTGTCCTTCAGGTCGTAGATGTTGGCGAGGATCGTCGCGCGGAGCGAGGCATCGACCATCGACACGGGCTCATCCGCGATCAGGAGCTTCGGCGACAGCATCAGCGCCCGCGCCACGATCAGCCGCTGGCGCTGCCCGCCCGAGAGCTGGTGGGGATAGCGGCGCAGGATCAGGCCCGGGTCGAGACCGACGGCCCGGCAGGCCTCCGCCATCGCCTCCTCGGTGTGGGAGGCGGACTGCGCGAGCCCGAAGCGGCGGAACGGAAAGCGGAGCGCATGGTCCACCCGGTAGAACGGGTTGAAGCAGGCATAGGGGTCCTGGAACACAGCTTGGACGTTCTTGCGAAAGTCGAGCCCCTCCTCCGCGGAGAGGCGCGAGATCTCCCGCCCCTCATAGCGCACCGTCCCGGTCGAGGGCGCGTTGAACCCAAGCATCAGCGCGCCGAGCGTCGACTTCCCCGACCCGGACTGCCCGACGATCGAGACGATCTGCGGCACCGTCCCATCGAGCGCGAAGCTGAGCGGGTGAAGCGCCGGAACCGACCCATAGGCCTTCGACACCCCCTCGAAGGAGAGAAGCGGCGCCTCCCCCTCCTTTCGCGCGGCGGGCGCGCCGACAGCGGGGTTGAGGAAGCTCTCCCCCCCCACAAGCGGCACGGAGGAGATCAGCTCGCGCGTGTAGGGATGCGCCGGACGTTCGATGATCTGGCGCGTCTCGCCATGCTCGACGAGCTCCCCGTTCTTGAGCACCGCAAGCTCGTCGACGGACTGCGCCATAAGCCCCATGTCATGGCCGATCAGGATAAGCCCGCAGCCGATCCGCGCCTGCACTTCGGTCAGCGTCTGCATCACATGGCGCTGCGTGACGACGTCGAGCGCAGAGGTCGGCTCGTCCGCGATGATCAGCTCCGGCGTCAGGATGACGCCGAGCGCGATGCAGACCCGCTGCTTCATGCCGCCCGAAAGCTCATGCGGATAAAGCCGCCCGACCCGCGCGGGCAGCCCGACGCTCTCGAGCGCGGCGTCCGACCGGGCCTTGAGATGCGCCCGCTCGGTCCGCCCCTCATGCGCGACGATCGCATCCCAAAGCTGCGCCTCCACCCGCATCACCGGGTTGAGGGAGTTCATCGCCCCCTGCGGGATATAGGCCACCGCCGCAAGCCGCGTGCGCCGCATCGCATCGGCCTCAAGCGCCAGAACATCAGTCCGCGTCTGCCCGAGCCGGATCTCCCCCGCCGCCACTCGGCCGGGCGCCGCAAGCATCCGCATGATGGCCAGCGCCGTCGTCGTCTTCCCCGACCCGCTCTCGCCGATGAACCCGACCTTCCGCCCGGGCGCGAGCGTCAGCGACAGCGCCGAGACCGCATGCACCAGCCCCTTCGGCGTCGGAAAATCGATCGAGAGATCGCGCAGTGTCAGAACCGGCGGCTGCTCACTCATGACAACCGTCCAATCGGGATCGCTCGGGTGGGCGGGCCGACATGCCGCCAGGCATAAGGTCCGCGCGCCGAGCCCCTCACGAGAGCCGCCTCAGACGCGGGTTCGACACCTCGTCAAGCCCGAGATTGATCAGCAAAAGCCCGATGAATATCACCGCGAGCAACACGGTCGGGATCCCCCACCACCACCAGAGGTTCTGGATCAGCGCGCCCGCGTTGATCGCCTCATAAATTGTCCGGCCGAGGGTCGGGATCCGCTGCGGCCCGAGCCCCAGCACCTCGAGACCGACCGCCGTCACGATCGATGTCGTCACATTGGCGATGAACGACCCGAAGAGATAGGGCACCAGATTGGGCAACATCTCCCGGAACATGATATGCCCCGTCGACGCCCCCGAGAGGCGCGCCATCTGCACATAGCCCGCCTCCCGCATCGAGAGCACCTGCGCCCGGATCAGCCGCGTTGGTGACTGCCAGACAAAACACGCAATCAGAAGCGCCATCGCCGTCAAAGACACGTCGCCGTAGGCCGCCTGGAACACCACGAGGATCAAGAGAGGTGGGATTGTGATCATCACATCCGATAGGACCCGGATCACATCATCCGTGCGCCCGCCCACAAACCCGGCCGTAAACCCGAGGACGATCCCGACGCTCATCCCGATGAGCGAGGCGAGGAGCCCGACATAAAGTGAGTTCGGCGCCCCAATCACAATCAGCGAGAGCATGTCCCGCCCCGCCCCGTCGGTCCCGAGCGGCGTCGCCCAATCCCCCGCCTGCCCCCGCAAATTCTCGAACCCGACCGGCGGCAGCTTCAGCGGCACCGAGCCCGTGAAGACGAGCTCCAAATCCCAAAAGACCCGCCCCCAAAGCCCGACCGCCACGATCCCGAGCAAGAGCCCGGCCCCCCAAAAGAGCTTCGGGTTCCACCAGGGATTGTCGAACCGCCGCATCGCGCGCGCCCGTCGCTTCTCCGCCCGGCTCTCCAGCACCTCTGTCATGTCAGACCCGTCTCACAGGCGCCGCCGCCGCCGGTGCCGTCTGTCCGCTCAGGCGCAGAGGCCGATCGGACGTCTGCACCCCTCCCACGCCCCCGGCTCATGGCGTCGCCTCATGCCGAATGCGGGGGTCGATCAGCGGGTAGATCAGATCGACCAGGAACACCGAGACGGCGGTCATCAGGATGATCACAAAGGCGATCCCCTGGATCACCGGGAAATCCTGGTCGAGGATCGCATCGTAGAGGAGCTTGCCCATCCCATTATAGGCAAAGATGCGCTCCACCAGCACTTGCCCCGCAATCAAAAGCCCGATCTTGAGCGCGAACGCCGTGATCTGCGGCAGGATCGCATTCCGGATCATGTAGCGATAGAGGATGTAGCGCGGTCGGAGCCCCTTGGCCTTGGCAAGCGTCACGTAGTCCTCGCCCTGGACTGTGATCATCAGCCCCCGCATGCCGAGCGCCCAGAACCCGAACGTCACGATCACGATCGAGAGCGCCGGCAAAAAGCCGTGATGGAGGACCGAGGTCGCAAAGGCCCAGGTCCACCCGGGCTCCACCATCAGACCGTAGGCGCCGGTCAGCGGAAACCATCGCAGTTCAGCCGCGAAGACCCACATCAGAAGGAGGCCCGAGAGGATCGGCGGGATCGAGGTGAAGACCATCGCCGCGGGGATCGCAATCTTCACGAGGTTGGGGCTTTCCTCCCAGACCATCAGCGCGCCGAGGAGGTTGCCGATCACGAAGGTGATCACCAGCGAGAGCAGCATGAGGCCGAGCGTCCAGGGCAGCGCCTGAGCGATCAGCGCGGAGACGGGGGTCGGGAAGGACGCGGTCGAAAGGCCGAAATCGAAGGTGACCGTGTTCCAGAGGTATTTCAGATACTGAAGAAACAGCGGGTCGTTGAGGCCGAAGCGGTCGCGGAGCGCGGCGAGGATTTCCTCGGAATTGGCGACCGTGCCGCCGCCGGCGGCCATGCGGGCGAGCATCACGTCGGCGGGGTCGATCGGAGAGAGGCGCGGGATGATCCAGATCAGCGTCGCGGCGATCCAGACCGTGAGGCCAAGCGTCACGAGGCGGTTCGTCAGATACTGTGCCGGGATCCGTCCCACGTCTCTCCCCCTTCTTGGGGCCCGGGGCGCGCGGGTGGCGCACGCGCCCCGGGCGGCAGGTTCAGCCGCCTGCTTTCTCGAGGCTGTGGATGATCTGGTGGGTGTGGTTCCACCAGAAGAACGGATGGTTGTAGTCGTTCTCCGCCGTCGGCCAGCCAGTCCAGTACGTCGTGTTGAAGGGCAGGAGCTTCGCCGCCTGCACGAGCGGGATGAAGGGCGCCTCTTCCGTGAGAAGGCTGTGCGCCTCGGCCGTCAGACCCGGCAGCGCCGGGTCGGTGGGCGCGAGGGCCGCCATTTGCGCGACGAGATCGCTGTAGGCCGCGGCCCCTTCGCTGTCCCAGCGGGCGGTATTGTTGAAACCGGGCGAGCGTTCGCCCACCGGCACGACATCGGCCACCGTGTAGCGACCCATGGACGACCAGGGCTCGTTCACTGAGCCGCAGGAGAGCCAGGAATAGCTCATCTCATAGGCGCCGAAGGGCAGGATCTCGCCCCAAAACACCCCGTTCTCGACGGGGACCGAGCGGGCGGCGATGCCGGCGCGGTTCAGCTGTTCGACCACGACATCGATGGTGCGGGTGTACTCCGTCGAGGCGGAGTTCACGTGGATCGCCACTTCGAGCGCGGCGCCGTCCTTCTGGTAGATGCCGTCGCCGCCCATGGTCCAGCCCGCGCCCTCGATCAGCGCTTTCGCGGCGCCGACATCGGCGCTGGCCGGCAGACCTGCACCCGCTTCCATCACGGCGTCGATGAAAGGTGCCATGGAGCCGTAATCGGCGAACATCGTGCGCGAGGGGATCGTCGTGCCCTCATAGGCGACATTCACGATCTGGGTGCGGTCGATGATCTGGGCGACGGCGCGGCGCATGGCCGGGTCGTCCCAGGGCGCAACAGTCGTATTGATCTCGAGCTGGCGGGCACAGGGGTCTGCGGCGGCGTAGGGGTAGCCGTCATGCCAGGCGATGACGGCGGGGTTCTGGGCCTGCACGGCCTCGAATGTGCCGACCGTGACGTTCTGTGCCGCATCGAGCTGGTTTGCGGCGATCAACTGCGCGCGGCTCTCCTCGCCGCCGGTCTCGAGGAACACGACGCGGGCCGGTGCGGGGAGCTCCATAAAGCCCGACTTCGCGCCCCACCACGCGTCGTTGCGATCCCAGATCGCCCGGCTCGTCGTTGCCGAGGTGAAGGTGTAGGGGCCGGTGCCGATCGGTGGGTTGAAGGCGAAGGTGGCGGCGTCTTCGCTGGCCCAGACATGCTCGGGCATGATCAGGAACGAGCCGAAGATCCGGACGCCGAAGTTCTCGACCGCGAAACGCGGGTTTGCCTCGTTGAGCGCGAAGGTGACGGTCAGATCGTCGACTTGGGTGACGCTGGCGACCTGGGCGCGAACCGTGGCGGCCTCGCGGCTCGAGAGCTCCTCGCTGCCGAGGGCCATCTCGACCGTGAAGACCACGTCATCGGCGTTGAACGCCTCGCCGTCCGACCACTCGATCCCGTCGCGGAGGGTCAGCGTCCACTCGGTGAAATCGGCATTGGCCTCAATTGCGGTGCCGAGCCAGGGCTCAAGCTCCCCGGTCGAGTAGTTCAGGATGAAGAGCGGCTCCCACATGGTCTGGTGCGCGCCGTGCATGCGCTTGGTGCCGGGCGTGAACCAGTTGAAGTTCTCGGGATCCTTGATGGTGCGGTCGAGGTCGAAGATCACCGTGTCTTCGCGCGCGACGTCCTGCGCGTGGGCGGCCGTGAGGCCCACGGCGATGGCGAGTGCCGATGCGGTGAGGCGTGTCAGAGCAGTCATTGGTCCCTCCCTTCAGGATGCACGCCGATTGATGCCGCGCCAGTCCCGATTGTCCATGCGCCCTGTTGTCGGGCACTTAGGTGCCGCGTGCGTAGTCCATGACAATCACGCGGGTGGTGTCTGGAATGTCCCCCTTGGTTATTTCAATCTCCGAGGCGCAGGCGAAGTCAACACTCTCGTCGCGAACATGGGCCAGGAAACTCTCGATCCACATCGTGTTGCGCGGCCGGTAGGTGAGCGTGCGGAAGTGCATCGGGATGATGAGGCGCGGTTTGACGGCGTGGATCATCTCCATGAGGTCGGGCAGCTCGATCGTGAGGTATCCGCCGGTGAGCGCGAAGAGGATGTCGACATCCTCGAAAAAGGCGATCTGGCGCGCGGTGAGCGCGTTGCCGACATCGCCCATATGCGCGCATTTGATCCCGTCGAGGGTAAAGCGGTACATGCCGTTCTGCCCCGGGGTCTCGTGCTCGGGGTGGTGCTCCCACTCCATCGCTTCGATGGCGTGGACCTCGAGGCCCGCGGCCTCTCCGGCGCCACCGGCTTGCGCCACAGTGAGCGCGTTGAGGACGATCGGGTCGCCCGGGATGAGGTCGGCGCGGCAATGCGCGCTGTCATCGTCCGAGGAGATCAGGACCAGATCGGCGCTGTCGGGGATCGGGTCGTAGCCGACGCCCTCGGGCGTGTAGGGGTCCGTGATGACCGTTGGGCCAGTGTCGGGGCGGAGGCGGAAGGCCGCGTGGCCGTACCATTTCACGTGCATCAGTTGTTGCCCAAGCTGCGCGGGCTGGACGTTGCCCTGATGTCATCGTTAGCAGGCCGCGGGTGATGGCGCCAGCGACCCGTTGGGTCCGTGCCGCGCGCGATGATGGCCTCGACGCCGCGGGCCCAGGTCTCGTCGGTGATCGCGACGTCGGGCGGGCAGTAGCGGAGCGTGAGGCCGCAGCGCCGACGCTCCGAGCCGTTGGGCAGGCTGCCATGCACCAGCATATCGGCATGGAGCGAGATTTGTCCGGCTTTCAACGTGTTGGTGAAGGGCGTGCCGAGTGTGTCGGCGCCCTCGGTCTCGATGTGGAAGACCGACGCGCCCTCTGCCTTGCGGACTTTGAGGACGCCTTTGTCGTGGCTCCGGGGCAGGAAGCGCATCGCCGCGTTGCCTGCGTCGGCGTCGTCGATGGCGAGCCAGACCGTGACAGTTCGGGCGGGCGAGAGCGACCAGAAGGCGGCGTCCTGGTGCCAGGGCACGGCACGCGGGTCGTGCGGCGCCTTGGAGAGGATCGCGGTCGCCCAGCAGATGATGTCGCAGCCGATGATATCGGCGACATGGTCGAGGATCCGGGGCTCGGTCGCGATGTCCCAGAGCCCGGCGAGACGGGCCTGGTAGCAGTTGATGCCGTAGGCGCCGTCGGCGCCGAGCTCCCGCATCAGACCGTCGGTGTAGCCGCGGACCCTGGCGATCTCCTCGGCGGTGTAGATGTCAAAGGGCTGCACAAAGCCCTCGCGGTTGTAATGCGCAATCTCGGCTTGGGTGAGGCGCCCGGGTCGGGGCGATGTCACCGGGCGGAACGAGAGATCGAGGGGGTCGGTGCTGTCCATGTGCCGGGGAGTGTAGCGGCAGCGAGGCGCCTGTCGCAGCGCGCAGCTTGACTTCTTTGTGTCGTCATTTGACTTTTGGGAGGGAGGTCGGAAGTTGCGTAAAATGTTCTGGCGGCGGGACTACATGGCGCCGAGCGATGGCTATCACATCGCGCGAAAGCCGCTCTCGCGCGGGATCCTCCATGCCCACGACTACCACGAGGTCTTTGTGGTCGAGGCGGGCACATGTCGCCATCAGGTCAATGGCACGGAGGATCGGTTGGAGGCCGGCGCCTTCGTGTTCGTCCGCCCGGGCGACGTGCATGCGCTGGAGGCTTGGGGCGGGGCGGTCTGCCGGATCGTCAACGTGATCGTGCTGGAGGAGACGGTGGTGCATCTCTCGGCCCGGTATCCCGAACTGCGGGGAGTTTTCGATCGGGCCTCGGGGATGCCTCCGGTGCTGAACCTTGGGCCGCTGGGGCGCGAGCGGGCGATGCGGCTCCTCTTGCCGCTGCAGACGGGGTTGCGGCGGCTGGCGCGCGTGGAGGCGGCGCTTCTCTCGCTTCTGGTGGAGGAGGTGGACCTGCCGGGTGAGGTCGCGCTGCCCGCCTGGCTGGCGCGGGCCTGTGAGGCCGCGCGGGCGCCCGAGGTCTACCGCGCGGGTGCTGCGGGATTTGTCGCGGCCGCTGGGCGGGGTCATGCGCATGTCTGCCGCGCGACCCAGCGCCATCTCGGGGTGACACCCTCGGCCTATGTCAACCGCGTGCGGCTGGACCGGGCGGCAGCGCTTTTGAGCGAGGGCGAGCGGTCGCTGCCCGAGATCGTCGAGACGATCGGGCTTGAAAACCTCAGCCACTTTCATCGGCTGTTCCGGGCGCGCTTTGGCGTGACGCCGAGCGTCTGGCGGCGGATGCACGGGGGCACGCCCTTCTAGGCGGCCCCGTCGGCCAGGTATCTGACGAAGTGGAGCGTCAGGTTTTCGCGGCGAGAGTGGTCGGGCCACACGGCGTGGAGGCCGAGCGCGCGGAGCGACCAGTCGGGGAGCACATGGACAAGGTCGCCCCGGTCGAACCCCCGGCAGGCCAGGTGTTCGGGGATGGCGGTCACGCCGAGACCTCGGATGGCAAATTCGAAGAGGGCGCTCGCCGAGTTGACGGAGAGGGTCGAGGTGCCGGTGACGACGACCTCATCCTCGCCGCGGCGGAGCTCGGTCCGGTCGGGGCGCATGGCAAAGCGGATCCAGTGCCAGGTTTCGAGGTCACTCGGGTGCGTCGGGGCGTCCTTGGTGGCCAGATAGGCGGGGCTTGCGACGAGGCAGCGCTCGGCATTTCCGATGTTGCGGGTCATGAGCTCACTGTCTTCGAGCCAGCCGGCGCGGATCGAGACGTCGAAGCCGTCGCGGATCAGATCCCGCGGCTGGTCGGTGAAATCGAAGTCAAGCTCAACACGGGGATGGGCGCGGGCATAGGCCGCGAAGCGGTCGACGAGGTCGGTTTGGGTGACGAAGGCGGGGGCGGTGATCCGGAGCGCGCCTTTCGGATCGGCGGAGGAGGGGTTCAGCGCGTCTAGACCGCTTTCGGCCGCGGCGAGCATTTCGGCGGCCTTCGCGTGCAACACCCGCCCGTCCTGGGTGAGCGACAAATGCCGTGTTGAGCGGTAGAGGAGCGTGACGCCCAGATCTCTCTCGAGCTCCGACACCGTCTCGCTGATGCGCGAGGGCGAGAGGCCGAGATGCGCCGCCGCCGCGCGAAACGTCCCTCGATCGACCACCGTCGCAAAGATCGCGATGCTGCGGAGCTTGTCGATCATTGTTCGCCCTGGCCGAATGGTTCGATCCGGATTGGCTTACTTATGGTGCTTTCGCAACGACAATACCGTCTCAGCATGCGGGATGGGGTGAGGTTGATGGCATCGAAAGCTCTGACGACCGCTGCGACTGGTGCCGGCTCCGGCGGGGCGCCCGGCGCTGGTCGCATACGGATGTCGGTGACGTGCACGCCACGTGCGACCGGGGCGGCCGTCTCTGAGGGATGCATCCAGCTCGAGCCGATGGTGGCTGAGCACGGGGCGATCGTCGGAGGGAGGGCCGGCCTGGCGATGTCTGAGGGCGCGTTCGGAGCCACGGCGCAGGTCGTCTCTCGCGTCCTCCGGCTCGAGGCTGCGCCGCGTGCCGAGCGTCGGGACCCCTGCCCCGCGGAGTGCCGCTGTCAAACTCTGAATGGGAGAAAGCCATGTTTCGCAGAACCTTTTTCGCAACGCTGATCGGCCTCGGTCTGGCCGGTGGTGCAGGCGCACAGACGATGGACGAGACGAGCCAAGCCTCGTTCGACACGGTAATGGCCTTCATGGGAGCGATGGGCCAGGGCGATGTGGAGACGATGGACAGCCTGATGGCCGAGGACATGGTCTGGCACAACGAGGGCGACGCGACGCTGCCCTGGATCGGCGAGACCAGCGGCAAGGCGGCGATCTTTGAGTTTCTGGGCGTCTTTTCGTCGAACCTTGAGACGACGCTCTGGGAGAACACCGAGGCGTTCGCCTCGGGCGACACTGTTGCGGTCTTCGGTCGGATGAACGCGGTGACGACCGCATCGGGCCAGGACACGGGCCTCTTCTCCTTTGCGCTGCGCGCCAAAGTGCGGGACGGGCAGGTGGTCCTCTGGCACTGGCACGAGGACAGCTTCGCGGTGAGCGAGGCGTTTCACGGACGGTGACTGCGGGTGCGTCCCGGTCGGCCCGACAGAGGGCCGACTCTGCTGCGGTGCAGCAGTGGAGCGGCGGAAGGTTAACACTTCGAAATAGGTGAAAATCTGGAGAATCGCATGCGATCAGAGTGCGCGCGCTGCACGCTCGGAGCGTGGTGTGAACATGCGTAAGGTATTGAAATCATGGTGGGTGATGAGGGACTCGAACCCCCGACATCTTCGGTGTAAACGAAGCGCTCTACCAACTGAGCTAATCACCCTCGGCATGTCTCTGCCCGACTGACCGCGCCGCCGCAAGATAAGGTTTTTGGGACCCCCTCCATCCTTTATTCAGAAATGGCCGGCACGATCCGGAGCAATCTGAAACGAGAGGATGCTGCCCATGCTCATCGATTTGATCCGGTACGGTCATATCCTCGGGCTCGCCCTCGGATTCGGACTGGCCATCTATGCCGATCTCAAGCTGTTGCGCGGTCTGACGCGACCGATCTCCACTGCGATGATCGCGAGCCTGCGCGAGGTGCACGGCTATGTCGCGGTGGGGCTTGTGGGTCTCTGGGCGACGGGGCTGATGCTGATCGCAACGAAGGCGGCGCTTGGGCCGGCGGGCTTGAGCGACAAGCTCTATGTCAAGGTGATGCTCGCGACGCTTCTGACCTCCAACGCGGTGGCGATCGGGCGGATCGCGCTGCCGATGATGGCGAAGGCGGAGGGGCGGCTCTTCTCGGAGCTGGCGCTGCCGGTCCGGGTGACGCTCTGCCTCCTCGGCGCGTTCTCAGCGGCCTCCTGGGTAAGCCTTGCGGCGCTCGGCACGTTTCAGGGGTTCAAGGTGATGCCGGTCGACGAGATCCTGGCGATCCTGCGCTGGCCGTTCCTCGGGGCGGCGGTCGGGGCTGTGGCGATCGCGGTGGCCGTCCCCTATCTTCACCGCCTCAACCGGAACTCGAGGCCGCTGGTCCTGCGCACGCCGGTCCGCGCCTAACCCTTCTGAGCGGCGCGGAGTGCCGCGATCTCCTCGCGGAGGGCGCGCACTTCGGCGAGGATCAACTCGCTCTCGCGGAGCATCGCGTCGCGCTCGCCCTGCGCCTCGGCGGCGTGCTCGGATTGCATGGCATCGACGATCACACCGATGAAGAGGTTTAGGACCGTGAAGGCGGTCGCGACGATGAACGGCAGGAAGACCGCCCAGGCGTAGGGAAAGACCTCCATCACCGGGCGGACGATGCCCATCGACCAGCTCTCGAGCGTCATGATCTGGAACAGAGTGTAGGCCGAGGCGCCGAGGGTCCCGAACCACTCCGGAAAAGCGTCGCCGAAGAGGCGCGTCGAGATCACGGCGAAGACGTAGAAGATCAGAACCAGGAGGAGCAGGATCGAGCCCATGCCGGGCAGCGCCTCGAGGAGGCCCGTCACCACGCGGCGCATCGCGTGGATCGTGGAGATCAGGCGGAGGACGCGGAGCACGCGGAACGCGCGCAGCGTGGAGAGCGCGCCGGCGGTCGGCAGGAGCGAGATCACCACGATGGCGAGATCGAAGATCCGCCAGGGGCTGCGCCAGAACCCCCTCGGCTCGGCGGCGAGGCGGATCGCCATCTCGATGACGAAGAGCGTCAGCATCGCCGCGTCGAGGCCGCGCAGCAGCGTGCCCGCGACGGCCATCGCAGCGTCCGACGTCTCAAGCCCGAGGACGATGGCGTTGGCGATCACGATCACCATGACGGCACGGTCAAAGCGCGGATCGGCGACGAGGCGTTTGAGGTGGGTCTGGATCATGGTGCTCTCCGGGTCACGGGTGCCCAAGTGGCTGCGGGAGCGCCCGGCGTCAACGCTTTCCAGGGGGCTGCGCGTCGGCTAGCCTTCGCGGGGGGTGCGGGCGATGTCTTGGATCGGTTTCCTTTTGGTCGGGGTCGTTGCGGGCTGGCTGGCGAGCCTCCTTGTGGGCGGCGGCGGCCTCTTGCGGAACATGGTTGTCGGTGTGCTCGGCGCCTATGTCGGGCCTGTGGCGCTGTCGCTTCTGGGGTTCAGCGTTGGGACCGGGGTGCCGATCCTGACGTCCCTGATCGTGGCCACCGTGGGCGCGGTCGTTGTGATCCTGGTCGCACGGCTCATCCGCTGAGCCCGAAATCGGCGGGCGTGAGGCGGAACGCCTTGCCGAAGCCGCCATTGAGATGGGCGACGCCGATCTCGAGGCGCACAAACCGGAAATCGGCGAAATCGATGTAGAGCTTCGCCTTCGGGTGGATCGCGAGCCAGGCGTCGCGGAGCGGCTCTTCGACGAAGCGGGCGGTGCCCACCAGCGTGATCCGCGGATGGGTGAGGGGGTCGCCCTTCGCCCCCGGCTCGCCAAGGAGGAGGGAGGCGCGCGGATCGCGCCGCATGTGCCGGGTGTGATCGGAGAGGTCGGAGACGAGCGTCACCGGACCGTCGAGCCAGGCCGTCGCGACGCGGGTGACATGCGGCTCGCCCGTCTCTGCCAGGGTGGCGAGAGCGCCGGTGCGGGCCTCCTGGGTCAGTGTCCGTGCAAGCTGGCGCGCCTCGTCATTGGTGTCGCGGATTGGATTTTGGGGGGTCGGCTCCGCCATCGTCAGGCAGTCAGTTGTTCGGTGCAGGCGCGGAACTTGGCGACCTCGGGCGCGGCACCGACGAGGTCGACGCGCACGCTCTCGGGGCCGAGGCGGGCAGTGGCGTGGCTGTTGAACTCAATCCCGTCGAGGACGTTGCCGAAGCCTGTGTCGGTCACGGTGACCGCTGCGCGTCCCTTGCTCAGCACATGTCGATCGGTGGAGATCGTGAGCCCGCGCGCGCCTTCGAAGGCGATCGAGAAGACCGGGGCCTCGGGCCATGTCGCCATGTAGCGCTCAATCGCGATGGCGTAGAGCTCGGCCCCCGGGTCGTAGGTCACAGTCACGCGCGCCTGCGGCTCATCGTGGAGGAGGCGGCAGAGATCGCCCTTCGGCGCGTACGTCCAGGCGGCGCCCGGACCGGCGATGAGCGTTGCCAGAATGGCCAAGCAGAGCAGTCTTGTCATCGTCGTCCTCCCCTCACTCCTGAGG
>JBCCWM010000048.1:0-16506 GCA_039193505.1 Pseudomonadota bacterium
ACCCAGGTCGACGCGGCCGGGTTCACCTTCAACCCGCTGGCCTGGCGCTGGGGGTTGAGCCGGGATCTCTCGGTCAACTATGTGACCACGAGCCTCCGCCCGGTTTAGTCGGCAAGGAGCGCGTCGAGTTTGCCGGCGCGCTCGAGCGCATTGATGTCGTCAAAGCCCCCGACAGGCGTCCCGCCGATGAAAATCTGCGGCACCGTCCGACCGCCACCGGAACGCTCGATCATCTCTGCCCGCTTTTCCGGTGTGCGCATCACGTCGATCTCAGTGTAGGGCACCGCCTTGGAGGACAGTAGACGTTTGGCCGCGGCGCAGTATCCGCAAATGGAGGTGGTGTAGATTTCGACGGGTTTCATCGGCGCGCTCCTCTCGCTTGGCCAAACGCAATTTGGTCGGCCGCGTCCTCTTCGCAAGGCGCCCTTGCGCACCTGCGATCACGCACACCCTACGCGGATCATTCGTCTCGCGCGACCCGCGCCAGCACGAGGACGGCGACGCGTGCGGGATGCGCCCCGCGCAGGGCCTCCGTTGCCGCCGCGAGCGTGGCCCCGCTCGTCATCACGTCGTCGATCAGCAGGATGGACCGGCCAGCCACAGCGCCCGGTCTTGCGAGGGTGAGCGCGCCGCGCTGCGTCTCGAACCGGGTCTCCCGATCCATCCCCTCCTGCGGCGGCGTCGCCCGTGGGCGCGTGAGCAGATCCGGGATCACCACCGCGGGGGATGCCCGGCCGAGTGCTTTCGCAATTTCGGCGGCCTGGTTGTAGCGGCGCTGCACATATCGGCGCCAATGGAGCGGGATCGGGGCGATGATATCGGCCTCCGCTACCAGATCCGGTGCCGCCCGCTGCATCCAGCCGGCGACAGTGCGGACAAGGTCGAGGCGGTCTCCATGCTTCAGCGACAGGACGATCCGCCGCCCGGTGCCACGGTAGAGGATCGCGGCCCGGCCCGCGTCCCAGTTCGGCGGCGCTGCAAGGCATGGCTCGCAGAGCGCCACCTGCCCCGGCTCAGCCAGCGGCACTGGAGCGCCGCAGAGATGGCAGATGGCACCTGAGATGAAGTCCGTGTCCCGCCAGCACGTTGGGCAGAGCCCGTGGGGCGCGGTGGTTTGCGTGTCACAGCCCGCACATTGCGGTGGGTAGACCAGATCGAGCGCGCGTTTCAGGGCGTGCAGGCTGGCGGTGCGCAGCCCCTCCGACCAGACGGAGTTCGCACTATATGCCTGTAGAGGAGGTGTTCCCATTGCCCGCTCCGCCCGTGATCTTCGATCCTGCAGCCCGCCAGCGGGCGCTGCGCCGCGCAGACACTCAACCCGTCACGTTTCTGGATGAGGCCGCCCAAGTCGAGATTGAGGAGAGGCTCGCAGAGGTTAACAGAACGTTTCAAAGCCCCGTGGTCATCGGACCCCGAGCCGCTGCTTGGGCTGACCGCGTGCTGCCCGGCGCAGAGACTCGTCCGGATGTCGACGCGCTGGAGCTCGAGGGCGGTGGTCACGACCTGGCCCTTCACGCCCTCGCGCTTCACGCCGCAAATGATCCGGTTGGGCAGCTGATCCAAATGCACCGGGCACTGCGCCCCGACGGGTTGATGCTGGCCTGCCTGCCTGCGGGGCGAACACTCCATGAGCTCCGCACCGCCCTCGCCGAGGCAGAGGCCGAGACCCGCGGCGGGCTGTCCCCCCGGGTGGCGCCGATGGCGGAGATCCGCGACCTCGGCGCCCTCCTCCAACGCGCGGGCTTCGCTCTGCCCGTGGCGGACAGCGTGACGCTGACGGTGACATATCCCGATCTCCAGGCGCTCTTCCTGGACCTGCGCGGCATGGGTGAGACCAATATCCTCGCGGCTCGAGACCGCCGGATCCCGCCCCGTCGGTTTTTCGCTCGCGCGGAGGCGCACTACCGGCAGTTCTTTGGACTGCCCGATGGACGTCTTCCCGCAACGGTCGAGTTGGTGTTCCTGACAGGCTGGGCGCCTGCGGCAACCCAGCCCCAACCGCTCCGCCCGGGATCGGCGGCGATGCGCCTCGCGGATGCGCTCGGCACAAAGGAGCACGACGCGGGCGATCCGATTGACCCTGGCGTGCGTAAGGATAAGTGAACAGTGAGCCAGGCGAGGAGCCCACGCATGTACGACGCCCAGACCCCAGACATGAAGCGCTGTCCGGTCCACCCCGGGGATGGGCGTCTCGTGCATGCGCCGACGGATCATCCCGAAGTCTCGAAAGCCAAAATCGGTGTCGTTCTGGCCAATCTCGGCACACCGGACGCGACCGACTACTGGTCGATGCGCCGCTATCTCAACGAGTTTCTCTCCGACCGCCGGGTGATCGACTATCCGGCCTGGCTCTGGCAGCCTTTGCTGCAGCTCGTGATTCTCTCCAAGCGGCCCTTCTCCTCCGGCGAGGCCTATCGCGGCATCTGGAACACCGAAGCCGATGAGAGCCCGCTCCTGACCACCACGCGGGACCAGGCGGAGCGGCTCGCGATTGAGCTTGCCGGCCAGTTTGGCGATGAGGTGATTGTCGATTTCGCCATGCGCTATGGCAACCCGTCGACGCCCTCGGTAATGGAAAAGATGAAGGACCTCGGCTGCGAGAAGATCCTCTTCTTTCCACTCTACCCCCAGTATTCCGCGCCGACCACCGCCACTGCCAACGACCAGGCATTTCGCTCCCTGATGACGATGAACTGGCAACCCGCACTCCGGACTGTGCCTGCCTACTACGATCACCCGCTCTACATCGATGCGCTCGCCCAGTCAGTGGAGCATGCCTATGCCAGGCTCGACAGACGCCCCGACATCCTGGTGACCTCCTATCACGGCGTGCCGAAGCGCTACCTGATGGAGGGCGATCCCTACCACTGTCAGTGTCAGAAGACCTCGCGTCTCCTGAAGGAGCGACTCGGCTGGGGCGACGACGATCTGCGCGTCACCTTCCAGTCGAAGTTCGGCCCGGAGGAGTGGCTCCAGCCCTACACGGTGGAAGAGGTTGCGCGTCTGGCTGAGGCCGGGAAAAAGAACATTGCGATCATGGCGCCGGCGTTCTCATCGGATTGTGTCGAGACCCTCGAAGAGATCAACGAGGAAATCAAAGAGAGCTTTGAGGAAGCGGGCGGTGAAACCTTCAACTACATACCATGCCTCAACGCCGATGATGCCCACATCACGATGATGCGCGCGATCGTCGAACGGGAGCTTTCGGGGTGGGTCGCGCAGCGCTGAGGCTGCGCTTACCCGGTCACCGGCGCTGCGGTTCGTCCTTCGGTGTAGATGTCCGAAGGGGCACCTGAGTGACGGGCCTGCCAACGTGCAAGCGGTTTCCAACTTTCACAACAACACGCCCATCCGGGTAGTTCTGAACGAAATCACCTTGAACGGAACGATACGGACCCTTGTATATGGTTTGCAGCATCTTGTCCCCCAATCGGCTTATTGGCCAACCACTTTACCATAGTCAGCGTTAAGGAAGATTGACATACGCGAGCGCGAATGCAAGCGCTTGCGGTCATCAAAAATTAACTGTGATCACGCAGGTCAGAGCCAGTCTCGGAGAATTGAGATCAAGGGCAGGTCGGCGGCGGGCATCGGATACGCGCTCATGTCGCGGGGGCGAACCCAGGCAAGACGTTGCTCTTCCTTGGGATGAGGCGTGCCCTCCCAACGCCGGCACGCGAAGAGCGGCATGAGGAGGTGGAAGGCCTCATAGCTGTGGCTCGCGAAGCTGAGCGCGGCAAGGCAGCTTTTCCAGGTGTCGATGCCGAGCTCTTCGTGAAGTTCGCGGATCAAAGCGGCCTCCGGCGTCTCTCCCGTCTCGACTTTGCCGCCCGGAAATTCCCAGAGCCCCGCCATGGACTTACCCTCCGGTCGCTGCGCCAAAAGGACGCGCCCATCGGGGTCGATCAGGGCGACCGCCGAGACAAGCACCAGCTTCAAGAACGGTAGTCCGCGTTGATCGCGATGTAGCCCGCCGTCAGGTCGCAGGTCCAAACCGTCGATGCCCCCATTCCGAGCCCGAGGTCGATGGCGATCACGAGCTCAGCGCGACGCATGTAGGCCGCCGCCTCAGCCTCCACGTAAGTGGGGGAGACCCAGCCGTTCTCCGCCACCAGGATGTCGCCGAAACGGATGGTCATACGGTCGCGATCCGCGGGTTCTCCCGCTTTGCCGACCGCCATGACAATTCGCCCCCAGTTCGGATCTTCGCCCGCGAGTGCGGTTTTGACGAGGGGTGATTCGGCCACTGCCTTGGCGATTCGGTGGGCTGAGCGGTCGTCGGCGGCGCCCGTGACGCGGATCTCGACGAATTTGCTCGCACCTTCTCCGTCGCGGACAACCAAATGCGCAAGCTCGCGCATCACCCACTCGAGCGCATCGGCAAAGAGAGCCGACCGTGGGTCCTCCGGCTGCACGATGGGCGCCATCTCCGCCGCGCCGGTCGCGGCGAGGAGCACTGTGTCCGAGGTCGAGGTGTCGCTGTCGACCGTGATGCAGTTGAACGTCCGGGCATTGGCGCTCGCCAGCATGTCCTGGAGAAGCGGGCGGGCAACGCCGGCATCGGTGAAGAGGTAGACGAGCATCGTCGCCATGTCGGGCGCGATCATGCCGGACCCCTTGGCAATCCCCGTGATGCGGACGCTGACGCCGTCCAGGCTGACGCTTGTCTCTGCGCCCTTGGCAAAAGTGTCTGTCGTTCGGATCGCCTCAGCGGCTGCATCGAAGCCGCCGGGGGCGAGAGCGGTCGCAAGCGCGTCAAGGCGCTCCCGGATCAGCACATCCTCGAGCGGCTCACCGATCACACCGGTGGAACTGATGAACACACGCCCTGCCGGTATAGCGAGCCGGTTGGCCGTCGCCTCGGCAAGGCGCTCTGTCGCCGCCGTGCCCGCGGCGCCGGTGAAGGCATTGGCATTGCCCGCGTTGGCGAGGATCGCCGCTCCGGTGTCGAGAGGCTCGGACGGCAACCCCG
The DNA here is from genome assembly GCA_039193505.1 of Pseudomonadota bacterium. GTDB lineage: Bacteria > Pseudomonadota > Alphaproteobacteria > Rhodobacterales > Rhodobacteraceae > Algicella. The sequence continues at coordinate 4,973 of JBCCWM010000048.1, forward strand.
CCAGGGCCCGTTCACACCAGAGGACGGGCGCGGCCCGCGTGGCGGAGCGTGTGAAGACCCCAGCAAGGCTCGCACCGGGCGCTATTTCAGCCAGCATCACGTCCGGCCGGCCCTTGTAGCGGATCCCAGCCTCAATTGTGGCCAGCCGAACGCCCCGGATCGGCTCGATCTCGGGAAAACCGGCCGGAGCCAGGGGCGAGACTGCGGCCGTCACTCGAAAATGGACAGATCGCGAATGGCAGCCGCCGGAACGTCGGCCCGAAGGTCCTCCAGTGCGTTTTCGCCCCGGAGGCCCTCTAAATGCGCCTCGAGCGCTTCACCGCGGAGCGTTTGCTCAATGCCGGCACGGCTCTCGTCCAGAGTGGGCTTTGCCGTCTCACGGGTCTCGTTCAGCAAAATCACATGCCAGCCGAACTGGGTCTCCACCGGGCCGGCAAGCGCTCCGACCTCCATCTCTTGGACGGCCGCGTCAAAGGCCGGGACCATGGCGCCGGCCCCAAACCAGCCGAGCAGCCCACCGTTCGGCCCTGAGGGACCGGTCGACTTCTCCTGCGCCATTTCCGCGAAATCTGCACCCGCCTCGAGATCGGCGAGAATGGTGTCGGCCTCCTCCTCCGTTTCGACCAGGATGTGGGAGGCATTGTACTCGATCTCGGCCGGCGCCGCGCCGATCGTCTCATCATAGCGGGCCTGCACATCGGCCTCGTCGAGCGCCGCGCCCATCATCTCCTCGACGGTGGCGCGAGCCATCAGCGCACGCCGCTCGTTCTCGAGCGTCAGAGCAACGGTGCCCGGCACCTCTCCTGCGGCTTCGAGTTCTGCGGCCAAGAGCTCCTGATCGATCAACTGATCGACGATGCCGTCGAGCAGGGCCTCATCGGGGAGTTGGCGGTACTGATCCGGAAGCTGGCTGACCATCAGCGCGACATGCCCGAGCGTGATTTCCTTGTCGCCGACGCGCGCCAACACTGTCTCGGCCGTGTAGTCCTGAGCAACGACTGGGCTGGCGAGCGCGAGGCAGAGCGCTGAAACAAATGTCCGGATCAAGGTCATGGCGTCTCTCTCTGGGCCGATCGGCCACGATGTGCCGCGCCTGGGGCGGCGTTGACAGGGGTGCGACCGCTGCTTAGATCAATCGGTCACAGGGCGCAGACGTTTGGCCACGCCATCTAAAGCGTTGGATGCGGGGCGACAAGGCCCCGGGGACCGCAGGGATCCGCGATCTGAAATGCTGGGAAGGACGGGCTCTGAATGCTGGGTATGAGCACTCTTCAAAAAAAGGTGTTCGGCACCGCAAACGACCGCAAGGTGAAGTCGGTCCGCGGCCTCGTTGATCGGATCAACGCGCTCGAAGCTGAGCTCAAGGCCCTCACTGACGACGCTCTCCGCGCCAAGACCCCCGAGTTCAAGGGCCGACTTGAGGCGGGCGAGACCTTGGACGATCTCCTCCCGGAAGCGTTTGCGACGGCCCGCGAGGCTGCCGTGCGCGCACTCGGCCTTCGGCCTTTCGACGTTCAGTTGATCGGCGGGATCTTCCTCCACCGCGGCAACATCTCGGAGATGAAGACGGGGGAAGGCAAGACACTGATGGCGACCTTGCCTGTCTATTTGAATGCGCTGACCGGGCGCGGGGTCCATGTTGTGACGGTCAACGACTATCTCGCACGGCGCGATGCGGAGTGGATGGGCAAGGTCTACACCCAGCTCGGTCTGTCCGTCGGTGTAGTGGTGCCCGGGATCGAAGGGCAGGCAAAGCAGGGGGCCTATGCCGCCGACGTGACCTACGGCACCAACAATGAGTTCGGCTTCGATTACCTCCGCGACAACATGAAGACCGATCTTCGGGAGGTTTTTCAGCGTGACCACTACTTTGCCATCGTCGACGAAGTGGATTCGATCCTGGTCGATGAGGCGCGGACCCCGCTGATCATCTCAGGCCCGGCCGAGGACCGCTCGACCCTCTACACGACCATCGACAAGGTCATTCCCCATCTCAACGAAGCGCATTTCGAAGTCGATGAGAAGTTCCGGCAAGCGACCCTGACCGAAGACGGCAACGAGTTCGTGGAGGCCCGCCTCCACGCTGACGGCATACTTGCAGAAGACGCCAGTCTCTACGACCCGGAGAGCACCAGCCTCGTCCACCATGTGACGCAGGCCCTCCGCGCTCACAAGCTCTTCACCCGCGACAAGGACTATATCGTCCGCCAGGACGAGGTGATGCTGATCGACGAGTTCACCGGCCGGATGATGCAGGGCCGGCGCCTGTCTGACGGCCTCCATCAGGCGCTGGAGGCGAAAGAGAGTGTCTCGATCCGCCCGGAGAATGTGACCCTCGCCTCCGTTACGTTCCAAAACTACTTCCGCCTCTACGAAAAGCTCGGCGGCATGACCGGGACCGCCAAAACCGAGGAGGAGGAGTTCCAGACCATTTACGGTCTCGGCGTTGTCGAGGTTCCCACCAACAAGCCCATCGCCCGGCTCGACGAAGATGACCGCGTGTACCGCACCCAGCGCGAGAAGTATGAAGCGGTGGTCGAGCGAATCGCCAAGGCGCACGAAAAGGGCCAGCCGACGCTTGTCGGGACGATCTCTATCGAGAAGTCGGAGCACATATCGGGTCTGCTCAAAAAAGCGGACGTGCCTCACAACGTGTTGAACGCGCGATACCACGAGCTCGAGGCTCAGATTATCGCAGATGCGGGCAAGCCCGGTGCAGTGACGATCGCGACCAACATGGCCGGTCGCGGCACCGACATTCAGCTCGGCGGCAATATGGATCGCCGCATTCAGGAAGAAATCGAAGCCGCAGGCGAGAGCGCCGATCCCCATGCCATTCGGCAGCGTGTGGAGGCTGAGATCGCCGAGGCCAAGAAACAGGCGATTGAGGCTGGCGGCCTCTTCGTTCTCGCGACGGAGCGGCATGAGAGCCGACGGATCGACAATCAGCTCCGTGGCCGCTCCGGCCGGCAGGGCGATCCGGGCCGGACCCTCTTTTATGTCAGCCTCGAAGACGACCTGATGCGGATTTTTGGGTCTGATCGCCTCGACACCATGCTGCAGCGCCTGGGAATGAAGGAAGGGGAGGCCATCGTGCATCCCTGGATCAACAAAGCGCTTGAAAAGGCACAAAAAAAGGTCGAGGCGCGGAACTTCGATATCAGAAAGAACCTGCTCAAGTTCGACGACGTGATGAACGATCAGAGAAAGACGATCTTCGAGCAGCGTCGCGAAATCATGGAAGAGCAGGACGTCTCCGACACCGTTGGGGATATGCGCGCCCAAGTGATCGAAGACGTGGTCTTGAGCCATATTCCGCCCAAAGCCTACCCAGACCAGTGGAACACCACCGGCCTCGCAGACGAAACGGTGCGGCTGTTGAACCTTGAGTTGCCGATTGTTGACTGGGGCAACGAAGAAGGCGTCGACGAGGAGGTCTTTCGCGATCGCATTCTGGCGGAGGCGGACAAAGCCTCCGCGGCGAAGGCGGCGCAGTACGGACCCGAGATGCTGCGCTCTGTCGAGAAGCAGATCCTTCTGCAGACCATCGATGCTGAGTGGCGTGAGCACCTCCTCCGGCTCGAGCACTTGCGCTCGGTCGTCGGGTTCCGCGGCTATGCTCAGCGCGATCCCCTCAACGAGTACAAAACCGAAGCGTTCACTCTTTTTGAGAACCTTCTCAATCGGTTGCGCGTGGAGGTCACGCGTCAACTCTCGCATGTCAAGCTGATGACCCCGGAGGAGCAACAAGAGCTCATCGCGCGTCTTCAGGCCGAAGCCCGCGCCGCTCAGGTCGCGGTCGAACCCGCAATGGCAGACGCAGCGGCGGAACGGGATCCCGCAAGGCCCACCACCTGGGGCGAGGTCGGGCGGAACGAGCTCTGCCCCTGCGGATCGGGCAAAAAGTTCAAGCACTGCCACGGCAGGGTGTGACAGTTCGGACGCACGCCACCCTTTTTCGTCCGCCTTTTGCCCAACTTTTGACGCGGATCTGAGGTTATCCTCATTTTTAAGTTGTTTGGCCACGTAACGACCAACGGGGTGGGCAACCGATAGGAAAGCGTTTACCAAGGCGTGCAACAGCTTGATGGCGGGTGTCTTTTTACCGAGAAGCGTGAGAAGGTCATTGCCACGGTCTCTGAGGAATCGGCGTGAAACTTGACGACCGCTTCATGACCATCCTGACAGCACTCGTGCTGCTTGTTGGGATCGGAGCTCTTCTGAGCCGCGGCGAAGACGGGGAGAGCGTCTTTGGCGGCCCCGATTCCTATTCCGCAAAACCTGACAGCTTCGCGATCCGGGCCGGTCGCGTGCAGTCCCTTGCAATCCTGTCGAATGATGACGGCGCCGATCTGATCTCACCGGGGGACGTTCGGATCCTGAGCCGTCCTGCCTGCGGAGAAATCGTGGCAGTGGAGGGGGTTGTCACGTATTCCGAAAGCGATCTCTGCGAGGGAAAGTACACTTTTGACTATTGTGTGCCTTGGGAAGACGACTGCGAGACGACCGAGGTGACGCTTCAGATCATCAATGTCGAAGAGCAGCATCGCCGCGCACTTGAGGTTGCCGCGCGCGACGGTGCGTCGACGACCGCGCCGATCGGCCCTGAAATCCAGACCGACGTCGAAAGCGGCCCCGCCGTCGAAGAGATCAACATCGCGCGACCCGTTCGCCTCCAACTGCCCTCTGCGCCCGACCGGATGGAGCCGGATATGGCCGCCGATCTCCGAACGCTCGGCGGCATGAGCCCGACTCCGGTGGAAAGCACCGACCTGGCGGAACTGACATCCACGGATGTGCGGGTCGAGCAGTCTTCTGCGCGGCCCGGAGGTGTCTCTTTCGGGACATCCGATTTGACCAGTCCCGGTCCCGAAGCGGCAGGCACGAGCGACATCATCATTTCGGCGGTGCGCGCCGAACCCGATTTGGTGCCTACGCGGCCTGTGGCGTCGGGGTCCGCGGCCCCGGCGATCCCCCGTCCTCAAGTGCCGGCTGCACCGCCCGCCCCACAGGCAACAGCGCCGAGTGTCGCCCCGCCGACGCCGCGCACGACTGAGCCTGACCCGGTCCCGCAAATGCCCGTGATCAGCGCAAGTCGCGAGGACGGCCGACCCGCGGCACCGGTTGTGCCCGTACAACCCGCCCCGGTCGAAACTGCTGCCGCGCTTCCAAGTGTTGGATCCGGCTCGCAGCCTCCGGTGCGAACGAGCCCTCTCGACAGACCTGCCGCTCCCACAGTTGAGGCAAGTCCAGTCGTCCCGCAAACAGACAGTGCTCCGGTGCGCCCGGCAACAGGCGCGCCGCGCGCTCTGACCGCTCTGTCGGCGGTCGATGCGCCCTCCGCTCTTCCTGACACGGCGTCTGTGTCTGCATCCTCCGCATCCGGAAACTCGCGCCCGCGGATTGCGACCATCTCCGCTGAACGTCTGATACGGCCGACCGGCGCTGACCAGCCGGCGCGCCTGAATGCCGCCGCAACGCGGTCCGCGCCTCAGCCTCGAAATCTGGGTGTTGCGGTTGCCCTTCCCGGGCAGTCGGATGTCATGGCGAGCCTTGGCCCAGCGCTGTTGCCTCTTCCGACGGTGACAGATGTCGCGCCGAACACGGATACGTCCTCTCCCACACGCTTGTCGGTGCACACGCCGTTGCAGAGCGTCAAGATCTCCACTCGACCCGCGGCGCCCCCCACTTCGGCTGAGCTCGGTCTGACACCTGCTCCGACCGCGCTTGCGTCCCGAACCGTTCCGGGGGGGAGCGATACGGATGCCATAGTCGGCATCTTGCCCGCCTGCGGGATCCGTCTGTCCCTGACAAGCCGCTCCGGCGCCGAGATCATCGGCACCCTCGAGAGCCCGTGCCGCCCGGAAACAACGTTCGTTGTATCGCATGCCGGCCTCGTCTTCACCGAGCGCACCGACGACGGAGGCGGCGCAACCTTCTCGGTACCTGCACTTCAGGCTTCGGGTGAGATCCGCGTCGAGTTCGGTGATGGCGGCATTGCCGAGGAGACCGTGCCGGTCAATGGCCTTGAGGGGCTGACGCGGATTGCGATCCTCTGGACAGCCGATATCGACTTTGACCTCCATGCGCTGGAATTCGGTGCGCGCGAGGGCGGTCAAGGTCACATATGGTCCGGCCAGCCCGGGAGCTACGGGGACGCGCGCCGCTCCGGTGCCGGCTATCTTGTTGAACTTGGACCAGAATCTGGTCCTGGGGCCAAGGCCGAAGTCTATACTCTGGTTGAGAACAGCCGCACCCCAGGAGGCCTGATCGACCTGTCGCTGCGGCTTGCAGCCTTTGGTAACGATTGCGAAGCGCAGCCTGTGATCCGCACCTTGCGTGTCGAGCGCGGCGTGGCGGAGCGTGACAGCGACATCCAGTTCGCGCTGTCGGGCTGCGGATCTCCCGAAGAAGTGTTCATTCCCAACATGATCCAAGACGTGCGAGTCGATCGGCGTTAACCGATTTTTGGCGCGCACAGGCGTAGGATCTGTCGTCACTCCCGTCCGCGTGGACCACCAAATGACTCGCTTGACCGAGATCTCGGCTGCGCTCTGCGTCTTGTTCGCAGCATTCTCATGTGTTCCGCCCGCCGCAGCACAAATGGTGACGCTGCGCTCGGCCGATGGCAGCCTTAGCCTGCGCGGCGACTTGAAAGACTACGACGGCGAAACCTACATTTTGGAGACGGCGGTTGGACCCATTCCAATCGCCGCCGCTGGCGTGTTTTGTGACGGCGACGCTTGTCCAGCTCAGGATCAGACGTCCGCAAGCTTCCGCATTCTGGCGTCTAAGGGCCTGGAACAAGGGTTAATCTTGGCGCTGATCGAAGACTACAGCCTCGCAACCGACACCGACATTCAAATCAGCGCCGACGGGCGTGACCGGACCGAAGTGACACTGACCCACTTTGACGGAGAACTCGCGGCAACGATCCTCGTCGAACCTGTGGACACGCAACGCGCATTCGAAGGGCTAGCGATCTCGGAGGCGACTGTCGCCCTCACCAACCGCCCGATCAATTCGGGCGAGGAGCAGATCGTGACAACCCTCGGCCATGGAGACCCACGGTCGGATCGGAGCCAGCAGATCGCGGCTCTCGACGGCGTCGTTTTTGTCACCGCGCCGGACAACCCGATCCCGGCCCTGCGCGAAGCAGAGATCGCGGCCATTCTTGCCGGCCAGATATCCAGCTGGTCCGAGATGGGTGGTCGCGACGGCCCGATCAACGTCTATGTTGCAGCCGCGGAGACGGGCACCCAGGCGGTCATCGAAGACCAACTCCTCGGGCCGCTCGGCCTGACACTCGGGGCGAACACCGCGATCCTACCAACGGACGCTCAAGTCTCCGACCGGGTGGCCTCCGATCCGTTCGGCTTCGGGGTGACCACCTATTCGAGCCTCCGCTCGACTGCGCCCCTCCTGATCGAGGGGATGTGCGGCATCAGGTCTGCGCCAACCCCGTTCACGATCAAGGCGGAGGAGTATGCCTACACCAAGCGCATCTACCTCTACCGCTCAAACCGCAATGCGCCCGAAAGCCTCGAAACCTTCCTCGACTACCTCCGCAGCGACATGGCACAGCGCGTGATCCGGGACGCGGGATATGTGGACCAACAGGTCTCGAGCCTGCCAATCAATGGCCAGGGTCTAAGGTTTGCCGCTGCGATCCGCCCCGACAGCGCTGAGGTTTCGCTTTCCCAATTGCAGGACTTTGTCGACACGGTCGTCTCAGCGGACCGAATGTCCCTGACACTCCGCTTTGAAGCGGGGGCTGCGGGGTTTGACGAACGCGCCCGCACAGATCTCAAGCGGTTGGCCGCAATGATCGACGAGAGGGCGCTCGTGGACCGCGAGATCATGTTTCTCGGGTTCACCGATTCGCTCGGCAGCGCTGCAGACAACCGCCAGATCAGCCAAGCGCGCGCCGATGCCGCCCTTGCCGAGCTGAGCGAGCTCCTTGGAGAGGCCAGCACCGTGCCCATCAGCGCGCATGGCTTTGGAGAGCTGTCGCCCCTCACATGCGACACACATGCTGAGGGTCAGCGGATCAATCGTCGGGTTGAGATTTGGACGCGGTCGACCCTGCGCTAGAGAAGACCGAGCGCGCGAAAGCTCGCGTCCTCCGCCTTGCCGATCACAACATGGTCATGCACCACAACTCCGAGGGTTTCGGCGGCATCGGAGATCTGGCGCGTCATGGCGATATCGGCCTGGCTCGGCGCCGGGTCTCCCGAGGGGTGATTGTGCACCAGGATCAGAGCGGAGGCGTTCAGCTCCAGCGCCCGCTTGACCACCTCCCTCGGATAGACTGGCACGTGGTCCACCGTGCCCTTCTGCTGCGGCTCATCGGCAATCAGGACGTTCTTGCGATCAAGAAAAAGGATCCGGAACTGCTCCGTCTCTCGATGGGCCATCGCGGTTTTGCAGTAGCGCATCAGCGCGTCCCATGAGGTGATCGCATCGCGCCCGATCACCCGCGCCTGCGCCAAACGGTGCGCCGCCGCCTCGACGATCTTCAGTTCCTGGATCACGGCCTCCCCCACACCTTGACACTCTCTCAAGCGCGCCGGGTTGGCGGAGATGACGTGGTTGAAGTCGCCGAATGCCGCGATCAGATCCTTGGCGAGGGGTTTCACATCGCGCCGAGGGATGGCCCGAAAGAGGACCAGTTCTAAAAGCTCGTACTCCTCCAGAGCCTCAGCCCCGGCCCGCATGAATCTGGCGCGCAACCGTTCCCGGTGGCTCTTCTGATGGCGCTCCTCCATCTCCGGCAGCGCGTCGGCCAAAGGCGTCGAAAAGCTGGCCAGAAACTCAAGCTGGCCAGGCTCTCGGAATGAACGCGGATCACGTCGTCGCCCCATGGCCAGAGAGATGGGCGCGGCATGGTTAATGCAGCGTAAAGGGGCGTCTACGCCCAGGTCGGATGGAAGCGATCAGCGGGGGAGAGGGTGAAGACCTCGCACCCATCCTCGGTCACCCCGACGGAGTGCTCGAATTGGGCCGAGAGAGACTTGTCCTTCGTCACCGCCGTCCATCCATCGCCGAGCACTTTCGTCTCGGGCCGGCCCAGATTGATCATCGGCTCGATGGTGAAAAACATCCCCGGCTCCAGCCGCGGGCCGGCGCCCGGGCGGCCATAATGCAGCACGTTCGGCGCCGCGTGAAACACCCGACCTAGGCCGTGACCACAGAAGTCCCGCACGACCGAGCAGCGTTCGGCCTCAGCGAAGGATTGGATGGCGTGACCGATGTCACCGAAGGTGTTTCCGGGCTTCACGGCGGCGATCCCGCGGAGCAACGCCTCATGAGTGACTTCGATCAATCGCTCCGCACGACGGGCGCGCTTTCCGGCGACATACATTCGGCTCGAATCGCCGTACCAGCCCTCCACGATGCAGGTCACATCGATGTTGAGTATATCTCCGTCGCGAAGTTTCTTTTCGGATGGGATGCCGTGGCAGACGACATGATTGATCGAAATGCAGCTCGCGTGCCGGTACCCCTTGTACCCGATCGTCGCCGAGACCGCCCCATTGTCTTCGATGAACCGCTCAATCCTCTGGTCAAGCTCCGCCGTGGTCACCCCCGGCGCGACATAGGGCGCAATCATGTCGAGGGTCTCGGCGGCCAAGCGGCCCGCCTTCGCCATCGCAGGAAAGCTCGCCGGCGCGTGGATGCGGATACCGTCCCTGTTGAGACGACCCGGCGCAAGACCTTCCAACATACGCATCCTTTCATCTTTGCTCGGAAACCGAGCCCTAGGCTCCAAATTATGTGCGCCTTTGACCCTCGAAATTCAAGCGTCGAGATCGATCGGTAAGCTGCTCGTCAACTCGATTGCGTCGGGCGTGATCATGGTGCTGTGCGCCAGCATCTCAACGCCCGCCGCAGCCGCCTGGCGCGCGGCGGCGGCATAGGCCGGATCCAAATCCGCCGCCAGTCCAAGGCGGTCACAATCGGTCCTCTGGACGACATAGAGCATCACCGCACGCGCCCCTTTCGAGACCATCCCGGAGAGCTCGTCCAAATGGCGAGCACCGCGTTTGGTCACGCAATCCGGAAACTCAGCAAGGCGGCCCGTCCGCCGGAGATGCACGTTTTTGACTTCGAGCCAAATCTCGCCCTCCGGACCGTTCAAAAGAAAATCGACACGCGACCGCTCTCCGTACGGCACTTCCGCGCGCACGGTGTCGTAGCGGCCGAGCGCGGGAATGCGCCCCGCCGCCAAGGCCTCGGCCACGATCCGATTGGGCACGCCTGTGTCTATCCCGGCGATCCCATCCTCCAGCTCGATCAGTTTCCAGCTCCAGCGGAGCTTCCGCTTTGGGTTGGTGCTTTCCTGAAGCCAGACACGCGAGCCGGGCGTCGAGACCGAGAGCATCGTCCCGGGATTTGCGCAATGTGCGGTCGCGGTCGATCCGTCCCCGAAGGTGACATCGGCCAGGAAGCGGTTATACCGTCGCACGAGCGTGGCCGGTTGTAGCGGTGGGTCAAACTGCATGCCCCGCCCTAGCCGTCGCTGGCGTGTCTGACAAGGAGCCCGACATGGCGAACCCCACCGCCGCGATGCTGGTGATCGGCGACGAGATCCTCTCGGGCCGCACGCGCGACGCCAACATGCACCACCTCGCACATTGTTTGTCGGGACGCGGCATCGACCTCCGCGAAGTGCGGATTGTTGGCGACACAGAAGAGGGGATCGTGACAGCGCTGAACGCGCTGCGAACCACTCATGACCATGTTTTCACCTCTGGTGGGATCGGGCCGACCCATGATGACATCACGGCCGAGTGTGTGGCGACCGCATTTGGCGTCCCGCTGGACGTACGGGAGGATGCACGCGCCATTCTGGCAACGAACTATCCCGGAGGTGAGGCAGATCTCACGCCCGCGCGGCTTCGAATGGCGCGGATCCCGGAGGGAGGCACGCTCATCGAGAACCCCGTCTCCAAGGCGCCTGGGTTCCGGATAGGGAACGTTTGGGTGATGGCGGGCGTGCCGGTGATCTTTGCGGCGATGCTCGACGCCGTGCTCGGTGAGTTGGAGGCGGGCACAGCCCTCCTCTCCGAAAGCGTCCGGATCGAGCGCGGAGAGAGCGACGTCGCCGACGCGCTCGGCCGGATCGCAGCCGCGCATCCGGATGTCTCGATCGGCTCCTACCCGTTCCAGCGCGACGGGCGCTTCGGCACTGACATAGTCCTCCGCGCGCTCGCTCGCGCACCCCTGGATGCGGCAACCAATGCCGTTCGGGCGCTGGTCAGCTGAGTGTTGGGACTTGCTCGACAGACGACCAAAGCCTTAACTTTCGGTGTCACGGGGACATGGCGAAACAGCTAGACGCAACGGACTTTAAGTCCGCGCGCCTCCACTGGGAAGCGCATTGTTTTCAGCGCCTTAGGTCGGTAGGGAGGTTTTCGGGCCTGAAGTATGCACCGGACGCACAGTGCGGGCGTGGCGGAATGGTAGACGCATGGCACTTAAAATGCCTGGGCCGGAAGGCCGTGCCGGTTCAAGTCCGGCCGCCCGCACCA